>NZ_JANSHH010000006.1:0-1735 GCF_047461515.1 Synechococcus sp. W70.1 | reverse complement strand
CCCTCAGCTCATCCGATGGCTTTTCAACGCCAACCGGTTCGGTCCTCCACGTGGTCTTACCCACGCTTCAACCTGGCCAAGGGTAGCTCACCCGGTTTCGCGTCTGCCCCCTCTGACTGGATCGCCCTGTTCGGACTCGCTTTCGCTGCGGCTCCGTGCCTGAAGCACTTAGCCTTGCCAGAGAGGAGCAACTCGTAGGCTCATTCTGCAAAAGGCACGCCGTCACCCCATCTGTTCACAAGGAACAGAGAGGCTCCGACTGGTTGTAGGCGCATGGTTTCAGGTCCTTTTCACTCGCCTACTAGGCGTTCTTTTCACCTTTCCCTCACGGTACTGGTGCGCTATCGGTCATGGGCGAGTATTTAGCCTTGCCAGATGGTGCTGGCAGCTTCCCACAGGATTTCCCCGGTCCCGTGGTACTCAGGGACACCGCCGAGATCGGTCAGCTTACGCCTACGGGACTATCACCCTCTATGGTGCGGCTTTCCAGCGCGCTTCGACTTCACCTTCCGACCCCTTATGGCGGGCCCTACAACCCCGACGCCGCCGAAACGACGCCGGTTTGGGCTGTTCCCCTTTCGCTCGCCACTACTCAGGGAATCGCGGTTGCTTTCTTTTCCTCCGGGTACTGAGATGTTTCAGTTCCCCGGGTTCGCCTCCACGAACCTATGGATTCAGCTCGTGGATGACCGGTCTTCAACCGGCCGGGTTGCCCCATTCGGGAATCCGCGGATCACAGCCTGCTTGCGGCTCCCCGCGGCTTATCGCAGCTTGCCACGCCCTTCATCGCCTGCCCATGCCGAGGCATCCACCATGCGCCCTTACTATACTTAATCCCTGGCCCTTTTACAGGCCAGCTTGCAGGCGCTCCTTGCGTTGCTCGGTTTACCTTTACGCTTGCAGCGTGCCAACATGTCAAAGAACAGGCCTCCCACTTGTGGAGGCGTGGTGGAGTTAGTCGGATTCGAACCGACGACCTCCGGCTTGCAAAGCCGGCGCTCTACCAACTGAGCTATAACCCCGCCCCATCGAAAGGCGAACGACCGATCGCGTCGGGTCCGACGACTTCGGCCGGCCCTTCGGTGTGGGGCTGGGTGGAGTTGAACCACCGACCTCACGCTTATCAGGCGTGCGCTCTAACCACCTGAGCTACAGCCCCTCCGGCGTTCGCCCAGCGCGGGCACGCTCAAAGAACAGATGAGCGGGAGGCATAGCGAGCCCTGCCGATCGAGAGTAAGCAGAGCAGCTGCTCTTTAGGAGGTGATCCAGCCGCACGTTCCCGTACGGCTACCTTGTTACGACTTAGCCCCAGTCACCAGGTTCACCTTCGGCCGCTCCCTCCCTTGCGGGTTGGGCCACGGACTTCGGGTGCCCCCGGCTCCCATGGCTTGACGGGCGGTGTGTACAAGGCCCGGGAACGTATTCACCGCGCCGTGGCTGATGCGCGATTACTAGCGATTCCGGCTTCATGGAGTCGGGTTGCAGACTCCAATCCGAACTGAGACCGGTTTTAGGGATTTGCTCCCCCTCGCGGGGTGGCTGCCCATTGTACCGGCCATTGTAGCACGTGTGCAGCCCTGGGCGTAAGGGCCATGATGACTTGACGTCGTCCCCACCTTCCTCCTGCTTGCGCAGGCAGTCTCGCCAGAGTCCCCGGCTTTACCCGCTGGTAACTGGCGATAGGGGTTGCGCTCGTTGCGGGACTTAACCCAACACCTCACGGCACGAGCTGACG
>NZ_JANSHH010000005.1:0-1873 GCF_047461515.1 Synechococcus sp. W70.1 | reverse complement strand
GGGTAACCCACGTACACGACACCTTTTACCTTATTGGCTCGGTGGTAGGTCCGCATCCGTATCCGATGATCGTACGGGACTTTCAGCGCATCATTGGGGACGAGGTGCGGCAGCAGCTGGTCGAGCAAATAGGACGGGAAGTCCCCGATGCCCTCGTGGCTTGCGTAGGTGGAGGCTCCAACGCCATGGGACTGTTTTATTCCTTTCTTACCAATCGACACGTACGCATGTATGGTGTAGAAGCCGCAGGCGAAGGGCTCGACGGTCGCCATGCGGCTACGTTAAGCTGCGGTAGACCTGGCATTTTGCACGGGGCCATGAGCTACCTGCTGCAAGACGACGACGGCCAGGTGCTGTTGGCCCACTCGATCTCGGCTGGATTGGACTACCCCGGTGTAGGGCCGGAGCACGCCTATCTTAAGGATTTAGGACGCGTTACCTATGTGGCGGTTACCGATGCAGAGGCGCTCGAAGGGGTACGGCTTTTAGCACGCACCGAAGGCATTATTCCCGCACTGGAGACGGCCCACGCTATTGCCTTTTTACCCCGCTTGGCCCAAGAACTGGGGCCAGACGCTGTTGTGGTGGTTAACCTTTCGGGTCGTGGGGATAAAGACATGGGTACCATTGCCCAACATTTGGGATGCTTATGATCGATCGTCTACAATCGATGTTTAAGACGCTTCGGACCCGTGGGGAGAAAGCCATGGGTCTATTTTTGACGAACGGATTCCCAGATCCGGAAAGTACCCGTCTGTTGCTGGAGGCCATTGACGAAGCTGGTGCAGATTTCATCGAGCTTGGCATGCCTTTTAGCGATCCTTTGGCTGAAGGGGTGCCTATCCAGCGTGCCAGCGAACGGGCCCTCCGTCATGGGGTTCGTATGGTAGATGTGTTGCGTATGGCCGAGGCGTTTCGGTCGCGTAGCCAGACCCCCCTATTGCTTATGGGCTACATAAACCCGGTCTATCGCTATGGTGTACAGGCGTTTTGTCGGGATGCTGTGCAGGCTGGCGTGGACGGATTGATCTTGGCTGATCTACCACCTGAAGAAAGCCAAGCACTGGCCGAAGCGGCCCAAGCAGCTGATTTGGCTATGGTTTATCTCATTGCGCCCAATACGCCCAGCGATCGCATTCGGCAAATCGATGCATTGGCTACTGGCTTCGTGTACGCCGTATCCATAACCGGCCTGACAGGCAGTCAGCTCCAAAGCTACGAAACCATCGAAGCATATTTGGCACGTGCGCGCCAATTTGTTAGTCGCAATCCGTTGCTAGTGGGTTTTGGTATCCGTTCCCATGAAGATGCGCTGCGCTTTAGTCGGTATACCGATGGATTTATCGTAGGTTCAGCGCTAATTCGGCTAGTTGAGCGCTTGTGGGATGACTCCACGTTGTCGCTATCTGATCGACTTGAAGCGGTGCAACGATTTGTGTATGAACTCAAGTATGGCGCCCCGGTGTCGACGGCTTAAAAGGGCACTTAGGCCAGGTGTGAACGTTTTAAGGGCAGCTGTGTCATCAAATTCTTGAGGTCATCCCCATGCCCTTTCGTTTGGTTCTTTGGCCTTTATTGTTGGTGGGGATCTGGGGGTGTGGCAACGTGGACTATCGTCCGTTGGCCATTGGTGAGGAAGGTGAAATTCGGGTAGTGATTGATTCAACGCTTTGGCAGGGATCGGTAGGGGAGGCATTGCGAGCTGCCTTAGGTTATTATGTGCAAACCCTGCCCAATCCGGAGCCGCTTTTTACGTTACGTCCCGTTCAACCCCAGACCCAAGATGCATTGGATCAGGTGAAGAAATTTAAGAATATCCTTTTTGTGGCTGTGCTGAGGGACGCTGGCCCCGTGTCGCGTCTGGTGCAACAGG
>NZ_JANSHH010000004.1:0-82178 GCF_047461515.1 Synechococcus sp. W70.1 | reverse complement strand
CGTACCTGCAGTTCGCAGCTGCAGCCAATTCCCCCCTTCAACACCAGTACTTCCTCTGGTGATCCCTCCAGTTCGCTGTGCATGAGGGAAAACAGCTCGGGTGGGGGGGCAGGCTCTTTGGGCTGAGGAGCGGATTCGGGCTCTGTTGGCTGGGCCACCAAGGCGGCTGTTGGTTCTGACTGAGCCGGGGCAGGCACGACCTGGAAACGCAGACAATTCTTCAGCTCCTTCTCGCCAAACAGCTCAGCTATCAAGTCGGCATCGCGGCAGTGCAGTTCCCAGGAACCAGGGGCAAGACGAGTGGCCGGCAAGACAATGGCGATCCCCTCCTCGTTGGTGCGCACCGAACGGGTTTGCAGGAGCAAGAGATCTCTTTTCGAGGTCTTCGCCTCCGCCGGGGCCTGCTCATCCTCTGCTGCCAAAGGGCGGTGGCGAACTTCCACAGTAATGGTGAAGTAGGGCTGGGGACAATGGGCCAGGACGGTGTACGTGTCTTCCTCCAGAACGGCTCCTTCGGCTGGTACTGGCTGCCATTCTTCTTGTCCGTTGCGCCGTACCCAAAAACTCAGCATTGTGCGGTCACCTCTGGGAGAGCAAATACTTCACCAGCTCAGCTTGCAGGAGGGTTTGCTGCTGTCCTGTGGGCAAGTGCTTCAGCTGCACCTCGCCGGCCACTGCTTCCGCATCTCCCAGGACCACAGCCCAAGTGGCGCCGCTGCGGCTAGCCCGCTTGAACTGCTTGCTAAAGGGGCTGCCGCTGAGATCCAGCTCGGTGCAAAAACCAGCTTGGCGCAGGGCCTGGGCAACCTGAAGGGATTGGGCCTCTGCCTTGGCTCCGCGGGAGATCACGTAAACGTCCAGCGGCCTGGCCACCCCCTCTAGCTGCTTCTTTTGCAGCAGCAACACCAGCCGCTCCATGCCGATGGCCCAGCCTACGGCCGGGGTCGGCGGTCCGCCCAGCTCTTCCACTAGGCCGTCGTAGCGGCCGCCCCCGCAGACGGTGCTCTGGGAGCCCAATTCCGGCGAGACGATCTCGAAGGCGGTGTGGGTGTAGTAGTCCAAGCCGCGCACCAGGTAGGGATCCAGCTCATAGGGAATGTCTAGGGCTTTGAGATGGGCTTGCACTTGCTCGAAGAAGGCGCGTGAGTCCGCGCTAAGGTAATCGGGCAGCTTGGGCGCTTTCTCAACAATGGCGCGGGTGTGGGGATCCTTGCTATCGAGAATGCGCAGGGGGTTGCGGCCAAGACGCTCCTGGGAGTCCGGATCCAGCTCTTCCTTCAAGGGGGTGAGGTAGTCCACCAGGGCTTGACGATAGGCCAGCCGGTCCTGCGGATCCCCAAGGGAGTTGAGCCGCAGAGTGAGATTTTCCGCCCCCACCGCCCGCAGCAGATCCCAGGCCAGAGCGATAACCTCGGCATCGGCGCGGGGATCGCGGCTGCCCAGGAGCTCCACCCCCAACTGATGGAACTGGCGTTGCCGCCCCGCTTGGGGACGCTCGTAGCGAAACATCGGCCCACAGTACCAGAGGCGCTGCACATCGCCCGCCATCTGCAGCCCATGCTGAATGTAGGCCCGCACCACACCAGCAGTGTTCTCGGGACGCAAGCTCACCTCCTGCTCACCGCGGGTGCTAAAGGAGAACATCTCCTTGCCCACCACGTCGGTGGCACTGCCGATGCTGCGAGCAAAAAGCTCCGTCAGCTCCAAAATGGGGGTGCGGATCTCCTGGTAGTTAGCCCGCCCCAAGATCTCGCGGGCACTGGCCTCCACCTGCTGCCACAGCCTTACCTCCTGAGGCAGGATGTCGCGGGTACCCCGCACCGCCTGGATTTTTCCCATGTCTGTTCCTCTCACCCAGAGCCCCGCCCTGGGAAGCAAGGGTTCGTGTCAATGCCATAATATCGCCCTGCTGGCGGGGGGCAGAGCTAGCCTCGGCTCAAGGGCTCAAGCTAGCGTAGAAAGCGGCAACTTGGCTGGCAGCGGCCACCGCCGCGGTGGTGGATCGCAGGATCGTAGGGCCCAAAGAAACAGGCACTCCGCCGTGGGCTTCCGCTTGGCGGCGCTCCGTCTCTGTCCAGCCACCTTCTGGGCCAATAGCCAGCGCCACGACGGCACCCCTTAGAGGCGGCAGGACTTGCAGCAGCGGGGGGGCGTTTTGGCGGGCAACCGCTATGCCCCACCAGTTGGCCTTGAGCTCAGCCAGCCAGCGGCTCCAGGAAGTAGGCAGGTCAATTTGAGGCCAGTGCAGCCGCTCACACTGTTCTGTTGCCTCCCGCACAATTTTTTGCCAGCGTTCCTGCCGCCCCGATCCCGGCTCCACCACGGTGCGCTCCGTCAGCAGAGGGGTAATGCGCGCTACCCCCAGCTCGGTAACCTGGCGAAACACCTCGTCAAATCCCGGCCCCTTGACCACTGCTAAGCCCAGATGCAGGTAAACGGGCAATTCCCGCGGCGGGGCCTCTACCTCAGCCACAATTTGGCATTTCTGGGGCTGCCAATGGGCCAGCCACAGCTTGCCGGAGCCGTCCAAAACCAAAAAGGGATCCCCCCCCCGAAGGCGGTGCACCCGCTGCAGGTAGTGCCGCTGCGGGCTGGTTAAATAGATCCCACCGGTGGGATCCCGCTGGGCCGGGTCGATAGCTAGGCGGGGCAGGGAACTTAGAGAGCGCGTGCGTTCAGACAGCACCACTCCCCCCGTCGCCAAAGGGCTGCAACCAACCACTCGTTGGCCTCCAACATCTCCGTAACCAACCTGGCCTGCTCGAGGAGAATGCCGCTGAGGATAAGCCAGCCCCCTTTCTTCACCACTAGGCCAAACCCCGGGATCATATCCAGGATCACGTCGGTCAGAATGTTGCACACCAGTCCATCCACCATCTCCGGAATGCGTTCCAGACTGCCCTGAGCCACCTCGATCCGGTCTGTAAGGCCATTGAGGTCGCGATTGTGGAGTGCTGCCTGCACCGCCAGCGGGTCAACATCCACAGCATAAACCCGCTTGGCCCCTAAGAGGGCTGCCGCCACCGACAGAATGCCCGAACCGCAGCCCACATCGGCTACCGTCACCCCCTCTGTACCCGCTCCTAGGCGCATCTCCAGGGCTTCCAGGCAAAGCTGGGTGGTCGGATGGGTGCCTGTGCCAAAGGCCATGCCCGGATCCAGCCGCAGCAGGAGACGGCCAGGGTGAGGGGGTGGATCCAGCCAGGCTGGACAGATGAGCAGCCTCTCTCCCACTGGCTCAGGCCGCCAGTGTTGCTTCCAACTGTTGCTCCAATCCTCTGCTTCCATTCGTTCCCAGTGCAGCTTGGGAAGGGGCTGGCCGGCCACGAGGGCATCTTGCCGCAGGCGCAGCGCCAGAGCCGCCAAGTCCAAAAGAGTGGCGCGGAAGCAGGGCAAATAGGCGTGAATGCTAATTTGGTCTTCGCCATAAGCCTGGCTGGCCATGCCCTGACAGCCAAAGCTCTCCAGCCGCCAGAAGATCTGGTCTTCCTGCACAGGGGAGGCGAGGATGTGGAGATCCCACCAGGCTCCACCCGGATCCGGCACCTGGGCAGAGGAACGCGAGGAGGGATCGGCAACAGTCCTGCTCACGGCGGGAGTTCTTGAACGGGAAAACAAAAAGGCTGCCAAAGGGATGCCGTTGGCTTGGCCAAACCAGTTCTTGTTCTAATTTAGGATCACCCGCTGCCCTGCAGCTCCCCCTGCTGGGGGGTTTTTGATGCCCTCCTTGATCCCGTGAGATAGAGTTTAATTGGACGCGCGCTTCGCCTCCCCTTAAAGCTCCGTGCGGGTGAGTGGAGTCGGGTTGTGCTTTGTCGAGCGGAAGGGGTGAGAGAGATGGCAGCTGAGCAGTCAGCAGAACAAGACACTCCACCCTCCCTCGAGATGGCTAGGGAAAGTGGGGCTGAGGCTCCCCCCTTGCCCAGGGTCGGCCCTGCCAAGAACTCGATCCCGCTGACCCGAACCGCTCTGATGCGGCGCTTCAACGAGAGTTTTCCACCTTTTTACAGCCAGTTTGTTAGCAGTGAGATCCAGGTGCAAAACTTGCGTCTGGCCTATGCCCTTTATCAAACCCGTAGGGCAGTGGTGCAGATGCAGGACGAGCGGGGCAAGACGGTGGTTTGTCTAGCCTATCGCAACCGGCCTTCTCTGCTCAGCGACCTATTTGGGGTGTTGACGGCCTTCAATCTTTCGCTGCACGGCATCCATCTCTACGGGCAGATCTACTCGCCCCACTTGGTATTTATCCGCCTCACGGTCTCCCGTGATGGCCACAGCCTTTCCTCTCAAGCCAAGCTCAACCTAGAGCGAGCCATTCACGAGTGTCTGGCGGGGGTGTTTCCTGTTCACGAAACCCTGGCGCTGGAGTTCGATCTCAAAGCCAGCCTGAAAGACGTACAGGTTTCTTTTTACTTTGACCCAGTGTTTCACCTGCCCACGCTGTTGGTGGATGTAGACAACCAACTGGGCGTGTTTTACCGGGTGATGAGGGCCCTGGCGCAGGAGGATTTAACCGTTGTTAACCTCAATTTGATGTTTCGCCGCAACCGAGCGCGCTTTATTTTCTACTTGCTAGGTCCCGACTCAACTCTAACCATGCCGGAATTCCTGAGGCAAAAATTGGCCCTGAACATCCAGCAGCGGCTGCAGGGGGATCCCGTCTAGATCTGCACAGGATTGGGAGGCGAATCGAAAAGGACGGTGCTCAGGTAACGCTCAGCCCAGGCGGCGCCAAAGGCTTTTTCCAAAACACGGCGGGTGCGGTCGTTCTGCTGTTGTTGGCTGCAGTAGCGCTGCTGCCCTTGGTAGTGGAGCAGGATCTGCTGGGGATCCGTCTGCGGGGAGATCTGTTGCGCCAGGTGGCAGTGAATCTCCAGGTAACGGCAAGCAAAGTGCAAAAAGCGCTCGGCCTCTGCTGCATCGCTAGGACGTATGAATAGGCAGTAGGGGGAAAAAATCGTGCCCCAAGGTGGCAACTGGCGCCGGTGTTGGAAAGGGGCTAAATGAGCTCCTACAGCTTCCAGCTCCCGGATGTAGGGATCCGGCAAAGTGGGAGTGACCGGTGAGAGATCGACGATGGCGGCGCTCACCTGGCCGCGACCAGCCACAATGTCACAGCCAAACAGGGGCAGCGGGTACTGCGGCTGTGGAAACATAACACAGTGGAGGATATCCAGGCTTTGGCCAGCCTGGGCCAGCTCTAGGTGCAGCTTGCGGAAGGGCCCCCCCTGGTAGCAGCGGTTTTCAATCTGCAGTTTCTCGCCCTCTAAGCGGCCCTCTACGTAGCCCAGATCCTCTGGCAGGTCGTAAGGGGCCAGGGCAAAGTGGGATCCCCATAGCTCTAAAATCGCCTCCGAGAGGCGCTGGATGAGGGGATGCAGTTGAGCCTGTAACGCAGGAGCCGTGAACACGGAAGGGGTGGGATTCGAACCCACGGTGACCTTGCGGCCACAACGCTTTTCGAGAGCGCCACAATCAACCACTCTGTCACCCTTCCAGTTTGCATAGCGCTTTACTATCTTAGCGGCAAACGGGCTATCCTGACCGGATCCTCGCCCCCAGAATGCGGAGGATGCGACTCGATGAGATCATAGGAAGTATGGCTGCCCTCTCCATTCACCACTTCCGCCAGGCTAAGCAGACCGGTCAACCGCTGGTGGCCCTCACAGCTGCCGACTACGTCACAGCCCAGATTTTGGATCAGGCTGGGATTGACCTAATCCTGGTGGGCGATAGCCTGGCTATGACCAGCCTGGGCCATAGCAGCACCCTGCCCTTGACCCTGGAGCAGATGATCCACCATGCCCAGGCGGTGCGCCGCGGCGTAGAACGGGCCTTTTTGGTGGCCGACTTGCCTTTCTTGAGCTACCAAGTCTGCAAAGAACAGGCCCTCTTCTCGGCAGGACGGCTGATGAAGGAGGCGGGGGTAAATGGAGTGAAGCTGGAAGGGGGCTACCCGGCCATGGTTGAGACGGTGGCCTTTCTGGTGCAGCGAGGGATCCCCGTTCTAGGCCACATCGGCCTCACGCCCCAGGCCAAACACCAGCTGGGGGGCTACCGCCAGCAAGGGAAAACGCCGGAAGAGGCGGAGCGGCTGCGCCAGGAAGCTTTAAACCTAGAGCAAGCCGGGGCTTTTGCCCTAGTTCTAGAACACATGCCGGCGGACTTAGCTGCCCAAATTACCCAGCAACTCCGGATTCCAACTTTGGGAATTGGGGCTGGCCCAGGCTGTGATGGCCAGATCCTAGTCACCCATGACCTCCTAGGCCTAAGCGAGCGGATCCCACCTTTTGCTAAGGCCTACGCCAACTTAAGACAGGTAATCCGGGAAGCAGTGGAAGCTTTTGCTAAGGATGTTCGCCAGAAAGTATTTCCCCCCTCTTATCCCTGTGGCCAGACTGTGTTATCCAACAAATAAGGAAGCAGAGCTAAGCAAAGACCCCGTAAGGTAACCCTGTGATTCCGGCTGGACTAAAACGCTACGCCGTTCGCTACCCTTCTATGCCCCTGATGGTTTATCGGGAGCTAGCTGCCCACTTGGCTTGTGTTCCCGGGGTAGAAACACAGCTGGAATGGAAAAAAGATCCCAGCTTTAACTACTCCGCTAGCCAAATTGAGGCGCTGCACATTTACCAAGGGCCAGAGGCTGATATAGAGCAAATTCAGCGTATCCTTGACCACTATGGACCATGGCAGTATAGCCCTCTAGAGGGCTAGTTTCCTCTGCTTGCCGAACAGGGATCCCAGAAAAGGATCCCTGGCCTATTTTTAGCTGGGAAAGTTCTGGGGCAGGAGTGCCTCGGAGGGTTACTGGCTTTGAGCTGGTAGGTGCAACTTACGGGCCAAGCCTAGCTGCGCCAGCACCCAAATGACCCAGTAGGTCATGTCAATTTCCCACCAACGCAAGCCTGCTTTTACACACTTTGGATCAGCGTGGTGGTTATTATGCCAGCCTTCGCCGTAGGTCAAAAGGGCAGCCCACCAAAGGTTGCGGGCATTGTCGTTGCTCTCGAAAGTTCGATAGCCCCAAAAGTGACTGGCCGAATTGATCAGCCAGGTGCAGTGCAGCAGCAGCACCGTCCGTACAAAAATGCCGTAGATAACGAACGACCAACCTCCCCACAGATAGAGCACGGCAGCTAGCGGCAGTTGCAGCAGCAACCCATATTTGTCCAGCCAGCGGTAAAAGGGATCCCGAGCCAAGTCGGGCGCAAAGGCAAAATACTTCTCAGGGTTGAAAAATTCTTCTCGCTGGTAGATTAGCCAAAGCATGTGGCTCCACCAAAAGCCTTTGCGGGCCGAGTAGGGATCCTTTTCCTCATCCTCAGTAAATGCGTGATGCTGGCGATGGCCACCTACCCAAAAGATTGGCCCTCCTTGAAGAGCCAGAGTACCGAGCGTAGCAAAGACGTATTCCAGCCACTTAGGCACTTGAAAGCTGCGATGGCTGAGAAGGCGGTGATACCCTAGGCAAATCCCCAAGCTGCCAAAACACCAGTGGAAAAATAGGGCCACTCCCAAAGCAGGCCAAGAGAAGAAAAGAATGCCGCCCACCAAAGCAATGGCGTGGAGAACTAGGAAAAAAAGAGCAAATTCCCAAGCAAAGCGGAAAGACTTTTGGGATGCGGAGCCGTCGGAGTTGCCCAAGGACTTGGGGGAAAGAGAGATTGCCATGAACTAGCTAAACCTCAAGGTAGATGAAGTAAAGTGGCGCAGAGTCCAATCGCTCCCTGAACAGTCGTCGCCCCCAGCACTAGGAAACGCAGTGTGCCTTCCCCACCCTTGCCAGGGCAAGTTTTAGCAAGGCAAGCGGACAGCAGCAAGAGGGCAACAGAGCAGACGATGTCATCTGGCCTGAGGTTAAGCTTAACGATATTTCACCCCAAGTGCAAGCGATACTTGCAGATTGCTTCTCGTCTTCAGGATCTTCTCTTGGCTCCTTACCCCATCCCCTACCATGGCACGTCCTTCTTCCCGGCAAAGGCTGCTAAAGGCAGCTCGAGAGCTATTCGTCCGACAGGGCATTGCCCAGACTACCACCCGCCAAATTGCAGACTTGGCGGGGGTTCACGAAGTAACCCTGTTTCGCCACTTTGGCAGCAAGCAGGGACTCCTCCTAGCCGTATTCGGTGAGCTGGGAGTTTTCTCCGGGATTGCCGACTTACCCCTGCCGGCGGCTCCTGCCACCTTCCAGAGCTCTGAGCTGCAAGCCATTCTCCTGCGCTATGTCCAAACCTGCTTCCAGGCTCTAGCCAATAACCCTGAGCTGGTGCGCTCATTGGTGGGAGAAGCAGGCTTCTACTCCGAGGAGCATCGCCGCGCCTTGAGAGCAGGCTTCCTGCAGGCCCAAGAGCAGCTAGCCGGCTACCTGCAGCAGATCCCCAGCCCCGAACTCCAGGCAATTGACCCGGAGCGCCTTCACGCAGCTGCTGGGGTTCTCCACCTGATGATTCTGGGGACAGCTGTGTTGGCCGTTACCGCTGGCTTGCCTGCCGACGACGGTAACCAGCCCTCCTCTAATCCAGGGGACAAAGGCACTTCTGAAAATGACATCAGCGCCGCCTCTCTTCTCGATATCTGTGTAAAGCTGTGGATGGCGGCCTTGAGGGGGATGAAGGAAACCTAAAAAAAGAGAAGAGATGAGGAGGTTGTAAGCCGGGTTCTGTAGTGGGGTACTCCGAAGAGCAGCCCCCACTGGCGGCCATCTCTCTGGGAGTGATGTTGCCATCACCCTCTAGCGGCTCACCACCACCGAGACCACCCTTCCCCAACCACTTGGCTGAGTACCGTGACCTCGGTGCAGCCGACAGGGGCGAAGAACAGCCATAGTCCTGCGGCTGCGGCCTTGCTTTCCACCGGGGTTTACCGAGCCAGCGCCTCACGACGCTGCTGGTGGGCTCTTACCCCACCTTTGCACCCTTACCTGTGCTGGACTCCCAGCCATCGGCGGTATGTTTCTGTGGCACTATCCTCGCGGTTTCCCGCACTGGGCTTTCCCCAGCGGTGTGTTCTTCTGAAAGCCCGGACTTTCCTCATCCTGCTGTCTAGTGGCGACAGCGAGGACGCGGCCGCCTGCCCCTCCTATCTCTTCATTTCAATCCTACCGCATCCCCCTAGCGTAGAAAATCCCTCCCTGGGCCTACAGTTCCTTGTCGGGGAAAGCGCTGCATCAGCTCTTGGACAGCCTCGGCATGGTAGGAGCTGCGGGTAAGCGGGGAGGACACCACCTGCAAAAAGCCCAGCTCTTCCCCCACCCGTCGCCAGTGGTCAAACTCCTCTGGGGGCACGTAGCGCTCCACGGGCAGGTGCTTGGGGCTGGGCGCCAAGTATTGGCCAAGAGTGAGGATGTCGCAGCCTACCCGCCGTAGATCCTGCATCACTTGCAAAATCTCTGCCGCAGTTTCTCCTAGCCCCAGCATTACTCCCGACTTGGTGTAAAGGCCAGGATCCCACTGCCGCGCCAATTCTAGCAGCTTAAGGGAGCGCTCGTAGTTCCCCTGGGGGCGCACCCGCCGGTAGAGGCGGGGCACGGTTTCGGTGTTGTGGTTAAGCACCGTGGGGCGGGCAGCGAGAATCTGCTCCAAGGCCTGCCAGTTGCCGCACAAGTCCGGGATCAAGACCTCGATGGTTGTCTGGGGCATGCGGCGGCGGATTTCGGTAATGCAGGCAACAAACTGGCTGGCTCCCCCATCGGGGAGATCGTCCCGGTTGACGGAGGTAATCACGGCATGACGCAACCCCAGCCGTTGCACAGCCTCTGCCACTCGCAGCGGCTCGGTGGGATCCAAAGGCAAAGGGCGCTTGGTGAAGTCGATATCGCAGTAGGGGCAGGCGCGGGTGCAGGCTGGGCCCATGATTAGGAAGGTGGCGGTGCCGTTGGCAAAGCACTCTCCTAGGTTGGGACAAGAGGCCTCTTCGCAGACGGTGTTCAGACCTAAGTCCCGCAGCAGCTGTTTGACGGAGCCTACCCGCTGAGGTGCCTTGGCCCGCAGCCAGGCTGGTTTGCCACTAGGGGAAGCAACGGCACTCAAAGAAAACCCTCCAACTAGCCGCCAACGGCAACTCGTGTATCTCTTAGCTTATCCGCCTTGAGGGCAGGGCGAAAGCCCACAAGCACTTTGATTACCAACTTGTACTAGACTAGGGTTGGCCGATACGAAGCCAAGGGCTTTGTCCCGCTACGCGGTTGCCAAGGCGGTGCAGCTTGCTGAGGGGGCCAAAGCGGGGGCAGGTAGCGCCTTTGCAAACCTTTTCATAGGCATTCCCTGGCTTTGGTTGGCGGGAGTACCAAGGCATACTGGAAAGCGAGTGTCGAGCGATAGGGATCCCACATGGTTGTTGCTGCTCCTCCCTCTCTGGAACAACTTGCCATCAACACCATTCGTTTTTTGGCGGTGGATGCTGTTCAGAAGGCCAACTCCGGCCACCCTGGCCTGCCGATGGGGGCAGCACCCATGGCCTATGTGCTTTGGCAGCAGTTTCTGAAGTTCAACCCCCGCAACCCCAAGTGGGTGGATCGGGATCGCTTTGTCCTCTCGGCAGGCCACGGCTGCATGCTGCTGTATGCTCTGCTACATCTGACCGGCTTTGACGTCAGTCTTGAAGATCTCAAGCAGTTTCGCCAGTGGGGATCCAAAACCCCCGGCCACCCGGAAAACTTTGAAACCCCCGGCGTGGAGGTGACCACGGGTCCTCTAGGGCAGGGGGTGGCCAATGCAGTAGGGCTGGCCATTGCTGAAGCTCACCTTGCGGCCCGCTTTAACAAGCCTGGCCACACGATTGTTGACCACTACACCTACGTGATCCTGGGCGACGGCTGCAACATGGAGGGGGTGGCCTCGGAAGCGGCCTCTTTAGCTGGCCACCTCAAGCTGGGCAAGCTGATCATGCTCTACGACAGCAACCACATCTCCATCGATGGCAGAACGGAAATTACCTTTACCGAAGATGTGGGCAAACGCTACGAGGCCTACGGCTGGCATGTGCAAAAAGTGGAGGACGGCAACCACGACCTGAAAGGGATCGCCGACGCTATCCAGAAAGCCAAAGAAGTTACCGACAAGCCTTCCCTGATCATTGTCGAGACCACCATTGGCTACGGCTCCCCCAACAAAGCCGGCACTGAGAGTGTCCATGGAGCACCGCTGGGGCCAGAGGAGGTGAAGCTCACCAAGCAAAACCTGGGCTGGCCGCTGGAGCCTGAGTTTTACATTCCCGACGAAGTGCTGGCCCACTTCCGCCAGGCCATTGAAAGAGGGGCCAGGGCCGAGGCCGAGTGGAACGAGCGCTTTGCCGCCTACGAGAAGGCCTACCCAGAAGAGGCTGCTGAGTTTAAACGGATCATGGCGGGCGAGCTGCCTGTGGGCTGGAAAGAAGCCCTAGCGCCAATTGCCGAAATCGGCAGGGAGTCCACCCGCAATCTCTCAGGTCTTTGCCTTAACGCCTTGGCCAAGGCGGTACCTGAGCTGCTGGGCGGATCCGCCGATCTGGCCCACTCCAACATGACTTACCTAAAGGGGATCCCAGAATTTCAGGCCGGCTCCTACCACGGGCGCAACTTCCGCTTTGGAGTCCGGGAACACGCTATGGGAGCTATCGCCAACGGCATGGCCCTGCACGGCGGCCTTATCCCCTACGACGCCACCTTCTTGGTTTTCAGCGACTACATGCGGCCGGCCATTCGCCTGTCAGCCCTCTCGCGGGCGCGGGTGCTCCATGTGATGACCCACGACTCCATTGCCCTGGGAGAGGACGGCCCCACCCACCAGCCTATTGAGACACTGGCCTCCCTGCGGGCTATCCCCAACCTCTACGTCATCCGCCCTGCTGATGCTCGCGAGACGGTAGGAGCCTACCAAGTAGCCCTCGAGTCCAAGTCCACCCCCTCGGTGCTGGTGTTTACCCGGCAGGCGGTCAATCCCGTGGAAGGTACCTCTGTGGAGGGAGTGGCCAAGGGAGCCTACGTGGTGGTGGATGCCCCCAACCCGGAGCTAATCTTGATCGCCACCGGCTCAGAGCTGGAGCTGGCGGTGAAGGCTGCTGCCCAACTGAAGCAGGAAGGCCGGGCGGTGCGCGTGGTCTCCATGCCCTGCATGGAGCTGTTTGAGGCCCAGCCTCAGAGTTACCGGGACTCTGTCTTACCCCCCAGCGTTACTAAGCGCATCTCCATCGAGGCGGGCTCCACCTTTGGCTGGCACAAGTACCTGGGTTTTGAGGGGGTAGCCATTGGCATTGACCGCTTCGGCGCTTCTGCCCCTGGCCCCGTGTGTATGGAGAAGTTTGGCTTCACGGTGGAGAATGTGCTCAATACTGCCCGTCGTCTCCTAGGCTAACCCTTGATACGCCCAGCAGGGATCCCTAGCCTGTAGCGTATGAGCGCCTCAAAACTAGGCAAAAGCAAGGGTGGGAGGGTAGCAGCCCTACTGGCTGGCGGGATCAGCGGGGTGCTGCTCCAGGGATCCCCCTGGGTTGCCGCTCAGCCTGCCTTCCAAACAGTGCCGCTGCCGCGCCTGGCAGTGGGTGTGGATCAAGCGGTCTTTGACCGGCCAGTGGCTCGCTTCAACCCCACCCCACCTGTTGAGGTGGTAGTCCGCAACCGCACTGGCCTGCCTTTGGAGTACGGCTTTACCGATCCGCGCCAGGGTATCTCGGAACTGCAGCCGGGCGAAACGCTGCGCTTGAGCAACCTGACCCTCCCCAACTGCCTGGCCATCAACACGCCCATGTTGGGGCCGGTGGGCTACCAGGTGAGTGTGGATCCCGCGAATGTAATCACCGTGGAGGTGCGCCTAGTCAACGACGTTTCGGGCGATCACTGCCTAGACCTGCAAGAGACAGGCGCCATCTTCGTCAATTGATGTTGGTGGGAATCCCTGCATCTCCAGAGAGCAAAGCCCCCCAGAGGCTCAAGTGTATTGACAGAGGTTGCCAGCTGGAACAGGATGCAGAGAGGAGGCTGGGATCCAGCTTCTGGCTAGGCAGGGGTAAAGCTGCCCCAACTCAACTTTTCCTTTGGACGGTCTCATGAGCAATCAGCGGTGTCCCTGGTTCCGCAGGGTTCTGGTGGCTGGCGCGGCGATTGTGGGGTTGGCAAGCTTGCCAGCAAAGGCCCAGCAAGTTACGGATCCCAGCCCAGCTCAGGCGGCCACCGATGTTGAGCCTACCTCTCCAATCTCGGCTTCTTTTCGCAGCCAAAATGGGGTCAGCGTACGCCCGGAAACGGTGAGGGTTTTCCTGAATGGCAGAGAGGTTACCTCGGAAGCAGTGATCACGCGCGATTTCTTTACCTACCGTCCCCCTCAGCCCCTGCCGTCAGGGCGTCACGAAGTCTTGCTGGAGTTCACCAACACCTAGGGAGTGACCCGCCGCGTCAGTTGGAGCTTCACGGTGGGCAGCCCTGTCCGTGCCTCCATTGATCTAGTAGATCACAACGCCGGCCATCGCCCCCTGTCAGCAGGCGAGATCTTGCTGGTAACCGTTAAAGGCACTCCCTCTAGCCGAGTAACCGTTTACCTCGTTCAGGATGGACGGCGGGTGCAAACTCTACAGGCCCGGGAAGTTTCCAGAGGCACCTACGTGGTCAACGTCCTCGTTGAACCGAAAGATGCTACCCGCGAAGGGATCGTCATTGCGCGTTTGGAAAACAACGGCCAGGTGCGCTTTATGACTGCAGAACAGCCAGCTCGCTGGATCGAGGGGGCTGGCGGCGGTATCCAGCGTCTTGCCGCCCAAGAAGTTTCCGCAACTACCACTGTCCCCAGCTTAGTGCCCCAGATTACTAACTTGCGGGACGGGGATCGGGTTGCCGGCCCTTCCTTTACGCTGCAAGGCACCACAGCTCCCAATGCTTCGGTGCGGGTAACAGTAACGGCCTCAACTTCACTGGAGGGCATTCTCAGCGCTCAGCAGACGGTGATGAACCAAACTGTCCAGGCCGATGGGCAGGGCCGTTTTACCATCACCGTCCGACCCCCATTCCGGCCGCCGGCACGGTGTATCAGGTCAACCTCACGGCTACTTCTGGCAGCCAAACTAGCCCGACAGTAACCCTGCGCCTTACCCAGCAGTAGCGATCCGGCCTATCGTTTGTCTCCGCTAGGGGGAAGGTCAGTCCAGGTCTTCAAACCCTGCCGTTGGTGGCGAGCCCTGAAGGTCTTGGGTAAGGGTTGGGGAGAGGGAAGAGCGCTGTTGCCAGCGCCACAGAAGGGCGGCCATAACCACAGCAGGGGAAGCAATCATGGTGACCATTACCGGCAGAGTCTTCGGCAAGGCCAGGTAGGGGCCACCGTATTTGATGGCGGCGCTAATAGCAGCAGCAGCTACCATCAATTTTAGGGCCGACCCAAGGGTCTTGGGCTGCATAGCTCTGCCACTCCCTTGCCATCTGGACGCCAGCTCTCACAGGCTAGGCTAGCATTCCCTGCAGGGCACTTTCTGGAGACGAAACAGCGCTAGAGGCTCCGCTGGGTCATGACTCGGCAACTACCGGGATCCCGTCCAGGGCGGGTGATTGCAACCGATTTGCGGGAGGAGATGCAGCGCTCCTACCTGGAATACGCCATGAGCGTGATCGTAGGGCGGGCCTTGCCAGATGTGCGGGATGGCCTCAAGCCAGTCCATCGCCGCATCCTCTACGCCATGCACGAGCTGGGCCTGACGCCGGATCGCCCCTACCGCAAATGCGCTCGGGTGGTGGGGGAGGTGCTGGGGAAATACCACCCGCACGGGGATCAGGCAGTTTATGAAGCGCTGGTGCGCATGGCTCAAGACTTTGCCAGTCGCTATCCCCTGGTGGCGGGACACGGCAACTTCGGTTCGGTGGACAACGACCCGCCGGCAGCCATGCGCTACACAGAGTGCCGACTGTCGACCCTGAGCCACAGAGTGCTTCTGGAGCAGCTCTCGGAAGAGGTCGTCGATTTTGCCCCCAATTTCGACGGATCCCACATCGAGCCGACCGTTTTGCCAGCCCGCCTGCCCATCTTGCTCCTCAATGGCGCTTCCGGGATTGCCGTGGGCATGGCCACCAGTATTCCGCCCCACAACTTGGGAGAAGTGGTGGACGGCTTGCTGGCTCTGATTGACCGTCCCAACCTCAGCGCCGAGGAGCTGTTGCGCTGGATCCCGGGGCCGGACTTTCCCACCGGCGGCCAGATTGTCGACAGCCAAGGGATCCGCGAAGCCTATCTCAGCGGGCGTGGCTCCATCACCCTGCGGGGAGTGGCCCACTTTGAGGAGGCTCAGCCGGGCAAAGGACGCTACCGGCGGCCCGCCCTGGTCATCACCGAGTTTCCCTACCAGGTGAACAAAGCCGCCTGGATTGAGAAAGTGGCAGAACTGGTTGCCCAGGGTCGTCTCAGCGGCATTGCCGACTTGCGGGATGAGTCGGATCGCAAAGGCATTCGCGTGGTGGTGGAGCTTAAGCGGGAGGCCAATCCCCAGGAGGTTTTGCAGCAGCTCTATGAGCTGACCCCTTTGCAGAGCAACTTTGGGGTAATCCTGCTGGCCTTGGTGGATGGCAAGCCGCAGCAGCTTAACCTGAAGCAAATCTTGCAGCATTTTTTACAGTTTCGCGAAGCCACCCTCAACCGCCTGTTCCGCGCCGAACTGCAGCAGCTACAGCGCAAGGTAGAAGAAGTGGCGGGGATGGTGCTGGCCCTGGCCAATCTGCAGGGGGTGATCGACCTGCTGCAGCAAGCATCCGATGGCGCCACCGCCAAAGCCCAACTGCAGGCCCGCTTGGGTTGTACCCCTCAGCAGGCGGAGACCATCTTAGCCATGCCTCTGCGCCGCCTGACGGCCTTGGAACGGGAACGGTTGCAGCAAGAGCAGTCCCAGTTACAGGCCCGCATTGAAGAATTGCAGGGGCTACTCAGCGACCGCCGCAAGCTCTTGAACTACTTAAAGAAAGAGCTGCGCCACCTGAAGAAAACCTTCGGCGATCCCCGGCGAACCCAGATTCTTTCCAAGGCTGAGCTGGAGGCAGAACAAGCGTAGCACTGGTAGTCAGGGGGGAACGGCTTAGGGAGTTGCACCTGCTCTGTCCGCTCTAGCCGTTGCAGAAGGGCGCTAGGCCAAGGAGGTTTTGTCGGCGGCGGGATCGACCTCTGGCGCTTCAGGATGGCGGACAGATTTGGGAAGGGAGCCACCTGACTGGAGAACTAAGCAGCGCACGGTCTGGTGTAGTTCCTCCAGCAAGATGTTGAGGGCAGAGCGAAAGTCGCGGTGGTCGTCCCGCATGTGTTCCAGAATGGCGCGGATGACTTCCTTACAATCCTTGAGAATGTGCTGCTGCTGGGCAATGATCTGCACCAGCTCACTGTGTTCTTTGAGCAGATCCCGCAGACAGGTGCGCAGCTCGTCTACCTGGCTCTGCCAGAAGGCCTGTCCCTCCCGCAGCTCCATGACGCTAGCGCGCAGGTCAACGATTGCGTCGCGCAGAGCTTGGCTTTGGCGGCACTCGGCCTCCAGTTGGCGCTGCAGCTTCTCTTGCTGTTGGCGCAACTCGGCATTGGCCTGCAAGTTGGCTTCAGCGGCTCTAAGCAGTTGCTCAAGGCGGGCCTCGACAAGAGCCCAGCGCTCCTGCCCTAGCGAGGATTGACCCCGACGGACTTGCCTGCTGAAGTACCTCACAGTCGCTTCCCCCTGTCTCCTAGGCAAGGGCATCCTGCAAGCTGGGGCTTGCCAGCCCTACCGATCATACTGCCTCTTGGGGATTCCCCTCGCTTGCGGAAACGGCTTTAGGCATTTTTGAGGTTTTCTTTGCCCGAGATGATGCGGGCGCTTAGAATGCGATCCCCCAGCTTAATTTTGCGCAGCACCTCGGTGCCTTCAGTAACATACCCAAACACAGCGTAGCGGCCATCCATGAGGTTGAGGCCGGCGGGGGTGAGATCCGGCTCGGCCATGAAGATGAAGAACTGAGAAGAGGCGCTGTTGGGATCCTCTAGATAGCGAGCCATAGCCACTGTTCCCTCGGCAGAAAAAGGCAAAGCCGGCTCCACATCCCAGAGGCCCAGTTGCTCAAAAGTCTGGCCGTAGCGGGGCATTAATTCACCTTTGGCGCGAATCTCCAGAGGAATGGTGCGAACTTTGCCCGTGGCCGGATCCACATAGCCGTCGGCAGGGCCAGGGGGATCCCCGGCTTGCACAAGGAAGAATTTCTCCACTCGATCAAAGGTCAGGCCATCGTAGAAGCCCCGCTGCACCAAGTCAGCGAAGTTGCCGGCAGTGATTGGAGCACTATAGCCATCGAGGGTGATCACCATACGCCCAGCGGTGGTGTTCAGCTCCACCTCTGCCCGCCCCAAGAGCTGAGGTTTGTCGGCATACTCAGCAGGCACTGTGTAGGGGAAAGCCCCCACCCACTTGCTCTCCAGGGATCCCAGCTTGTCCACCAGACGGTCGTAGGCGGCGCGAGCCTCTTCTTTGCCCTTGGGTTTGCGCTCCGTGGCCTGGTTGATGGTTTGCAACTCCTGCCGCAGAGCGGCAATTTCTTCAGAGGCGGCAGCAGCTTGCTCAGGGGGCAACTCCGCCAGCAGGGGATCCGTATAGCGGTCCAGAAGCCGCTCCACCTGGCGCACATCCCCCCGCACGGCTGACCAGCGGTTGTACTTCAGGTCCGCCTCGATTTTGGTGATGGCTTCATCGATTTCCCAAATCCGACTGTCCTGGATGGGCAGGGCCCGCCGCAAGAGAGTACGCGGATCGGTAATGGCATCCCCTTGGGGCAGCGCCAGCGCCGGGATCCCACCCAGCCAAACCGCCCAAAGCAATACAGCGGCCAAAACCAGCCGGAGCGATTTCCTCCCCCCCTCCCACCGATCGGCGTTGCCTCCAACTGGGGATCCCTGCTGAGCACGCTGTGTCATGTCTTCACCCATTGCCAATGCTGCTTTTGCTCTCAGCCTGGCATTCTACCCTCGCCGGCGGCAAGCGCTGCGTGGTCAGAGCCCTTGCCTCGTAGCGGCAGCGGCGGAAGTAGGCTCAGCTGACTCTAGCTCGACCAGCCGCTTGGATCCTAATAGGGGGGCTGAAGTCTGTCTTGTGCGAAGGCGGCTCCGACTTTGCCAATGATGGAGAGCTTGATCTCCGGCTGATTGTCAAATGAGGCCAGCGCTTTCTTCCATGGCCTATAGTGCATAACAGCTTGTCAATTCAGGTGTAGGCTCTAGAGGAAGGGATCCCGTCATTGGACAAGAGGACGGCTAGAGCATGGCGGCAAAGCAACTGAAGTTCTACTGGAGCCCTCAATTCCAGCTCTTTAGCTGCGACGGCGCCAAACTAGAGGGACATGGCTTTATTCAAACCAACCCTTCCCACGACCTGGTGCACCTATTTATTGCCGCCAACGGCAACATGCCCTGGCAGCCGGTGGAAAGCCGCGAGCAAACCTGCTTTGCCGAGTACAACGCCGTGCTGCTGGAGCACCTTTTGGTTAACTGCTTCAACGCGGCAGTGCTGGAATCCATGGCCCCTGAGCAAATTGTTCCAGAGGCCCGCAAGTTTTTGAAGTGGTTTGTCTCCGAGCACTATGCGCCTTTTCCGGTCTCAGAAGAAGAGGCTTTTCGCCGCTTTGCCGAGGCTTTGGATATCGATTGCATCGTGCGGCTATTTCCCTACTTCTACAGTTTGCGGGCTTGGGAATGCTTCAGCCCCATCTACCGCAGCGAGGTTTATGATTTGGAGTTTACTTCCGAAGATGACCCGGTCAGGGAAGCGCCAGAATGGGCAGCAGATCCCAATATTTTGCAAGCCCAAGAGCTGGTAAGACAAAAGCTCACTGAGGCATTGGCCGAGGCCAGATCAAGCTGATCCAGGCCAGAGTCGGTTTTCTCAACAACTCTCCCAACTTCACCACCCTTCAAAAAACCTGGCCTTGGCTTCAAGCCTGCCCGTGCTCGGTGAGGGAATTACCCACCACCAGCCGCCGGAAAGCCTTTTTGCCCACCTGCAAAACCCGCCCCGCCAGCTCCGAAGCGTTGGCAAACTCCAGGTTGGGATCCTCCACCTTTTGACCATCTAGCCGCACAGCGCCCCCTTGAATCTGCCGACGGGCCTCGGCAGCGCTCTTGCACAGGCCGGACTCGCGCAGGATGTAGCTGAGCTTAACCGGATAGGACAAGCCCTCGACAGCAAAGGTGGGGATGGAGGCGGTCTCGACAAGTTCACCTTGCAACACCAGGGCTTGGGCGGTGCGCTGGGCCTCTTCTGCCACCTCAGGGGAGTGAAACTGAGCCACTAGGGTTTTGGCTAGGAGAATCTGGCGCTGACGGGGATCCGCCGGCAGCTCCGAAAGAGGCACTGAGGTGAGCAACTCGAAGTAGCGCTGCACCAGGTGATCCGGCACCTTCTCCAGCTTGGAGTACATGGTAAGGGGATCCTCGGTCAGGCCCACATAGTTGTTCTTGGACTTGGACATCTTCTGGTAGCCATCCAAGCCCTCCAAAAGAGGCACCGTTAGGCAAAACTGCGGGGTTTGCCCTTTCCAAAGCTGTAGCTCCCGGCCAACTAGGAGGTTAAAGCGCTGGTCGGTTCCCCCCAACTCCACGTCCGCCTCCAGCGCCACCGAGTCGTAGCCTTGCAGGAGAGGGTAGAGAAATTCGTGTAGGTAGATGGGTGTTCCCGAGCGGTAGCGCTGGGCAAAGTCTTCTTTGGCCAACATCTGCCCCACTGTCATCTGGGCTTGGAGCTCAATGAGCTCGCTGAGGGTGAGGCGGGCTAGCCACTCGCTGTTGCGGCGCACCTCCAGCCGGCCAGGGGTCTCAAAGTCCAGGATCTTGGCAGCCTGCTCCAGATAGGTGCGGGCATTCTCCTCCACTTCTTCTGGGGTCAGGCGGGGACGGGCCTCCGATTGGCCGGTGGGATCTCCTACTAGAGCCGTAAAGTCACCGATGAGCAAAATAGCCACATGGCCGGCATCCTGGAACTGGCGCAACTTGCGCAAGACCACCGCATGGCCCAGGTGCAGATCCGGCCGCGTGGGATCGATGCCCAGCTTGACCCGCAAGGGGCGATCGGTTTTGGCTAGGCGCTCTGCCAGAGCTGCCGCTCCCCCTGGAAAGATCTCGGCTACCCCCCGCTGGGTGATCTCGGCAATGCGGGGATCCTCTAGAGCGGAAGAGATAGGAGTTGGCTCCATCTCTGCACTGAGAGGCAACATGAGCCATTTTATTCCCTTGCCTAGAGGCGGCGAGGATCCCCTGCCGGCCCAGGAAGCGCCGCCCTATAATGGGGCAAACTGGGCAAACTTGGGGTTCTCCGCAACGCTGAAGTGACGGAGTTTTTGACGTGACCTACAGTCCCAGGCCCTCGAGAGCTCCGCGGCACTCTTCCAGCCGCCCCTTTCCCCACCTGGACTACGACGAGTACGCCGATGACATCCCGCCCACCCGCTTCTCCTGGCTTGCTCAGGTTGCTGGCACGGTGGGCAACCTGTTGCTGGGATCCCTGCTTTTGGGCTCTACGGCAGCGGCTGCTGGCTTGTTGGGGTTGGCCATTAGCTTCCGCAACCTGCCCGATGTGCGTCAATTGCGGAACTACGTGCCGGTGGCCACCACCCACATTGTCGATATCCACGGCGAGCCCATTGCTAGCCTCCACGGGGAAGCCAACCGGGAGGTAATCTCCCTCGAAGAAGTCTCCCCGGAGATGAAGAAAGCGCTGCTGGCTATTGAAGACAGCCATTTCTACACCCACCCCGGCATCAACCCGGTCAGCTTGGGCCGGGCACTCTTGGGCAGCGTCGAGGGGGGATGGGGCTCGGCGGGGGGTGGATCCACCCTGACGATGCAGTTGGTGAAAAACCTTTTTCTAAAGCCGGAGCGCACCCTCAGCCGCAAGGTGGCCGAGATTGTGCTAGCGCTGCGGCTGGAGCAGGTCTTCACCAAAGACGAGATCCTAGAGATGTACCTCAACCAGGTGTACTGGGGGCACAATCTCTACGGCATTCAGGCGGCAGCCCGCAGCTACTTCAACAAAGATGCGGCGGAGCTCAACTTGGCGGAAGCAGCAATGCTGGCCGGGATCCTGCCGGCGCCAGAAATCTTCAGCCCCTTTCGCAACCTGGAGGCAGCCAAGCAGCGCCAACGGCTGGTGCTGGATCGCCTGGTGCAGCTCAAGTGGATTACCCCAGAAGAGGCGCAGGCAGCGCGAGAGCAGAAGCTGACTTTTGGCCGCATCACCTCTTTCCAAAGCAACGCGCCGGCGGTTACCGACGCCATTGAGGCAGAGCTGCGGCGCCGCTATGGCGAGCAGGCCATCCTCCAGGGGGGGCTGCGGGTTCAGGCCACTATCGACCTGCGGCTGCAGCGCATTGCCCAGCGCATCGTCAACGAAGACGGGCCTCGCCTTACCGCCACTCGCCGAGCCGACCAGATGGCTCTGGCGGCGGTGGATCCCCGCACAGGCTACGTCAAGGCCCTTGTGGGCGGCATCAACGCTCGGCGGGGCCAATTTAACCGCGCCACCCAAGCCTTTCGCCAGACTGGCTCCACCTTCAAGCCCTACGTGTACTATGCGGCCCTGGCTAGCGGCCGCTACACACCCTACAGCATCCTCTACGACACCCCCGTCACCTATCCCGGCTCTCCTCCCTACAGACCGAAAAACTATGACAACACCTTTTACGGCCCCCTCACCTTTGCCCGCGCCTTGGAGCTCTCCCGCAACGTGCCCACCGTCAAGCTGGCAGAGGAAGTCGGGATCCACAACGTCATTGCTGCAGCCAAGGCCACCGGCCTCAGCGCCGAGATGCCCCCCAACTTAACCACTGCCCTGGGGTCGGCCAGCGCCAGCCCCCTAGAGATGGCAGCCAGCTATGCCGTGTTTGCCAACGGCGGCTACTGGGTGGAGCCGACGCTCCTAGCCCAGGTGGTGGGTCGCGACGGCCAAGTTCTCTTCGAGGCCAAACCCCAGCCGCGGCAGGTTTTGGATCCCTGGGCGGTGGCCACCCTCAACCAGATCCTCAAAGGGGTGGTAACCCAGGGCACCGGGACGGCAGCCCGTCTGGACGATGGGCGACCGGTGGCTGGCAAAACGGGCACCACCTCGGATTTCCGCGACGCTTGGTTCATCGGCTATGTGCCGCAACTGTCCACTGCCATCTGGATTGGCAACGACAACAACTCTCCCATGCTCCCGGGTACGGCAGGAGGTGCTTTTGTCGCTCCCATCTGGAAGCGCTTTATGACAGAGGCCCTGCAAGGGATCCCGCCCCAGGATTTCCCCAGCCCCGATTACTTTCCCCCTCCCCAACCATGAGCGATAGCGAGGAGCGGCTGACCCGCCTCGAGCGCACTGTCTAGGCCAACACCCAACTGGCCCGGCAAAACCAAGAGCTGCTGCAAACCATTGCCGGCACCGAGGAGCGCATTGCCAAGGCTGAGGAACGGATTGCCAAAGCAGAGGAGCGCATTGCCAGTGCCGAAGAACGCCTGGAGGCGGAAGTCAAACGCTGGGACGAGCGCTTTTTCCAGCTCAGCCGCGACACCCTCAACTTCACCCGCAATGGAGTTACCATTGCCGCCATCACCGCGGCTTTGATGTTGTCCCCCTGCTGATCGAGCTGCTGGGGCAGGGATCCCGCTGGTTTGGGCTTTCAGGCCAAGGCAAACAGGGCGCTGGGGCACCAGATCCCCACCGCCATGACTGGGGGATCCAGAGCGTAGGGGTTCTGAGTTACACTAAGACTGCAAAGAAAGGTAACGCCTTTGTCTGGTTTAGGCTTGCCTTCCCGGCGTCCTTTCTTGCATCTTTCGCACAAGACCCAGAGGACAGACGACTATGGCCTTTGAACTCCCACCTCTGCCCTACCCTGCCGACGCGCTTCAGCCCTACATGTCGGCAGAAACCTTCTCCTACCACCACGGCAAGCACCATGCGGCCTATGTAGCCAACCTAAACAAGCTGATCGAAGGCACCGAGCTGGCCAACAAGTCCCTGGAAGAAATCATGAAGACTACGTTCGGGGATCCTGATAAAGTGGGCATCTTCAACAATGCCGCCCAGGTTTGGAACCACACCTTTTTCTGGGAATCCATGAAGCCGGGCGGGGGCGGCGCGCCGACAGGGCCCATTGCTGACAAGATCAACGCTGATCTAGGCGGCTACGACAAGTTTGTGGAGGCTTTCAAAACGGCGGCGGCCACCCAGTTTGGCAGCGGCTGGGCCTGGCTGGTGCTGGACAACGGCACCCTGAAAGTGACCAAAACCCCCAACGCGGAAAACCCGCTGGTCCACGGCCAAGTTCCCCTGCTAACACTGGATGTGTGGGAGCATGCCTACTACCTGGACTACCAGAACCGGCGGCCTGACTACATCACCGCCTACCTGGAGCACCTGGTGAACTGGGATGCTGCCAACGCCCGGCTGGCGGCGGCCTGAGTGTACCTGTTCTGGGATCCCTGGACAGGGGATCCCCTTGAAGACTAGCTCCGCCTCTGCCGGCTAGGCAGACCTCTTTTGATGGGATTCGAGGGATCCTCAGCAACTGGGGATCCCTTTGCTCTTTTTGCAAGGCACCTCGAACCTGGAAGAATCTGATAGACTCAGGCGGGCATCTGGTTGCTGTCCTTTGGGTATCTATGCTGGCTAGCTGGCTGCAAATTTCAGGGATCCCTCTAGCCGTAGTCGGCCCGGTGAAAAACCCGGTGCTGGTATTCCTCATCATCCTGACGATCATGCTGGTGGCCCCGCTGCTATTTGAGCGACTGCGCCTGCCGGGGATCATCGGCCTGATCTTGTCCGGGTTGGTGGTGGGGCCCTACGGCTTGGGGATCCTGCAGCGAGACGAGACCATCGTCTTGTTGGGCACGGTGGGGCTGTTGTTTCTCATGTTCATGGCCGGGCTGGAGACCAGCCTGGAGGATTTAAAGCTCAACGCCGGCAAGGCCAGCATCTTCGGGGCGTTTACCTTCCTGTTGCCCATGCTCATTGGCACGGTAGCCATGCTGGCCATTGGGTATGACTTCCTGGCGGCGGTGCTGGTGGCCTCCTGCTTTGCCTCTCATACCCTGATTGGGCTGCCCATTGTCTCCGAGCTGGGGTTGATGCGCCTGCAAACGGTAACGGCAACCCTGGGGGGTACCCTGATCACGAATGTCCTGGCCTTGTTGGTGCTGGCGGTGGTGGTGCGCGCCCATCAAGGGGAGCTGACGCCGCAATTTTGGCTGACGTTGATCCCTTCCATTGCCCTCTACACCTTTGCCACCTTCTGGGGGGTGCCCCGGCTGGGCCGTTGGTTTTTCCAGCGCTTTGGCCACGATGAGGGAGCAGAGTTTACGTTTGTGATTGCCACCTTGTTCCTGGTGGCCTACGGAGCGGGGTTGATTGGCATTGAGCCAGTGGTGGGAGCCTTTTTGGCAGGGACGGCCATCACCCCCATCATCTCCCCTCTCAGCCCCCTGATGAACCGCATTCAGTTCATCGGCAACACGTTGTTTGTGCCCTTTTTCTTGATCTCGGTGGGGATGCTGATCAATCCCGGTATTCTCTTGGGGGATCCGCGCACGCTGCTGGTGGGCGGGGTGATGATTGCAGCGGAGGTGGTGAGCAAGTTTTTGGCGGCTTGGATCCCGGCGCAACTGTTTGGCTGGCGCTTTGCCAGCGCTATGGTTATGTTCGGCCTGTCGATGGCCCAGGCGGCGGCTACCCTGGCGGCAATCACAGTGGCTTTCAACGTGAAATTGGTGGATGAGCTGACGGTGAACGGCACCATTGCCATGATCCTGGTTACCTGCATCGCCTCGCCTTGGATTGTTGCCCGCTGGGGGCAGCAGCTCCAGCCTAGGGAGGTGGCATCAGAAGCCAGCGACTTGCCTAGGCCAGCCTGGGGATCCCGCGTCCTGGTGCCGGTAGTCAACCCCGAGACTGAGAGCAACCTGCTGCGGTTGGCTCTGATTCTGGCCAAAAAAGATGGGGGAACGCTGCTGCCGCTGCACGTTCTGTCTGACCGCGCCGGGATCTCGCCAGCAGCCCTGGCCCGGCAAGAGCAGTTGTTGTCCTTTGCCGAGTCCCTAGCCCACAGCGCTGCAGCGCGGGTGGAAGCCATTCGCCGGGTGGATGACTCGGTGGAAAAAGGGATCATTCGCTCGGCCCTGGAGCGGCAGGCGACCTTGGTGATCCTGGGCTGGAGGGGCTACTCCACCTATGCGGAGAACTTTTTCGGCAGCATCATTGACGCCGTGGTGCGGCAGGTGGAGATCCCGGTGCTAATCGCGCGCTTCCCTGTTCCGCTCGAGACGACGCGGCGCATCCTTTTGGCAGCCCCAGAGTTGGAAGTGTCTCCTGGATCCCTGCAGCAGACGATTGGGCTGGCGCAGACGCTGGCTGGGGAGTTGAAAGCGGCGCTGCAGCTTCTCTTAGTGCAAACCCGACCGCTGCGGGAGCGCTCTCCGGGCCCGGGGGCGGCAAGCTATGCCCATCTGCCGGTACAGCGGGTGCAGGGGGGGTTGGTGGCCGAGGTGCTCAAAGCCCTGCAGCCGGGGGATATGTTGGTGGGAGTGCTCAGCGAAGCCCGCAGCCGCTTTCGCCTAAGCCGCGAGCCGGAGATCATCGCCCGCCATCGTCCCGACCTCCCCATGATCGTGGTGCATCTGCCTGCTGCCCACCCGCCGCGTTTGCAGGAGAGTGTTCTGGCGGCAGGAGACTCCACTTGGTACTGGGGCTAGTGAGACTGGCTCAAACGGCAGCCCGCTTCCCCTGCTAGACTGAGAAATCGCGATCAACACCCACCCTCGCCGAGGAAAGACGTCGCTACGCCGGGCGGAGCCTATGGTTGCCTATTTGCTGGAAGTTGGCTGTGAGGAGCTGCCAGCTAGTTTTGTGGATTCGGCCCTAGAGCAGTGGAGGACGGGGATCCCGGCCTCTTTGGCAGAAGCCCATCTGCAGGCCGAGCAGATGCAGCTTTTCGGCACGCCGCGGCGCCTGGCAGTTCTGCTGCAGGGGCTGCCCACCCAACAGCCGGATCGCCTTCTGGAGGTGAAGGGGCCGCCAGTTCAGGTGGCCTACCAAGACGGCCGGCTTACCCCTGCCGGGGAAAAGTTTGCCCAGAAACAGGGGGTGGATCCCGCCAGCCTAGAGATCCGGCAGGTGGGGAAGGGCTCCTTTGTCTTTGCCGTGCAGCGGGTGCAGGGACGTCCAACAGCAGCGGTGCTCCAGGAATTGGCGCCCACCTGGATCACCTCCTTGAGCGGCAAGCGGCTGATGCGCTGGGGCTACGGGGAGTTCAAGTTTCCCCGCCCCATCCGCTGGCTGGTCTCCCTCTGGGACGATCAGGTGCTGCCTCTGCTCTGGCCTACCCCTGACGGCAATCCTCCGTTGGGCTTAGTGGCTGGTCGGGTAAGCCGTGGCCACCGCGTCTTGGGATCCCCGCAGGTCGTCTTGGAGCGGGCCGAGAGCTACGTTCAGCAGATGCAAGCAGCAGGGGTAAACCCCGACCCGGCAGCGCGGGCAGCGCACATCCAGGCGGAGGTGACCCGGCTAGCCAAGCAGGTGAACGGGCAGGCCCAGATCCCCTCTGCTCTGCTGCAGGAGGTGGTGCAGTTGGTGGAGTGGCCAACGGCAGTTCTGGGGCGCTTTGAGCCGGAGTTTTTGCGCTTGCCCCCTGCGGTCATTGAAACGGTGATGATTGCCCACCAGCGCTACTTTCCCGTGCGGGATGGGCGGGATCCGGAAAAACTGCTGCCCTACTTCATCACCATCTCCAACGGCGACCCCCGGCAAGCGGAGCGGATTGCGGCAGGCAACAGCCGTGTGGTGCGGGCCCGCTTGGCCGATGCCCGCTTTTTCTACGAGGAGGATCGCCGCCTCCCCTTGGCCCAGCGAGTGGAACGTCTCCAGGCGGTTACCTTTGCCGAGGGGCTGGGATCGATGCGCGACAAAGTAGAGCGCATCCGCCACATCAGCCGCCTCATTGCCACTGCCTTGAACTTGGATCCCCAAGAGCAGGCCTTGGTGAATCGCACGGCTTACCTGTGCAAGGCAGATTTGGTTACCCAAATGGTGTACGAGTTCCCAGAGCTGCAGGGGATCATGGGCGCCGAGTACGCCCGCCAGGACGGCGAGCCGGAAGCCGTGGCCGAAGGGATCGAGCAGCACTACTGGCCTTTGGGGGCAGGGGAGGCTCTGCCCACCTCTTTGACCGGGCGGGTCGTGGGCTGGGCAGATCGCCTAGACACCCTGGTGGGCATGTTCCACCTGGGGCAGATCCCTACGGGCTCTTCGGATCGCTTTGCCCTGCGGCGGGCTGCCAACAGCCTGGTATTGATTGCCTGGGAGGCTGACTGGAGGTTGGATGTCAATGAGCTCCTGCGCCAGGTGGTGCGGGACTACGCGGCGGGAGACGAAAGGACCTTAAAGGCCTTGCAGGAGTTTCTTGCCCAGCGGCTGCAAATCCTTCTGCAGGAGGAAAAGCGAATTGACTACGACTTGGTCAGAGCCGTGGTCGGGGATCCTGAGTCTGTCCATGGCAAGGAGCCCCAGAAAGCGGAACTGACCTTGCGGGCTTTGAGCAACCTGCCTCTCACCCTGCTGCGGGCCGAGTACCTGCAGCATCTGCGAGCGACTGGAGAGTTGGCAGATCTCTACCCCACCCTCAACCGCTGCGCCCGCCTGGCCACCCAAGGGAACTTGGACTACGCCGTGTTGGATCCGGCGACTGCAGTGAATCCTAGGCTGTTTCAGGAGACGGCAGAACAGGAGCTGTACGAAGCTTGTCAAAGGGTTTACCGGCTGGGCGTGGGGCCAGCTTGCCAAGGAGACTTTACCCCACTGGTGGAGAGCCTACAGGCAGCAGCCCCTGCAGTGGATCGTTTCTTCGAGGCGGTTTTGGTCATGGATCCGGATCCCAGCCTGCGAGCCAACCGGCTGAACCTATTGGGGATATTGCGCAACCAGTCTCGCCTGCTGGGGGATATGGGGGCTGTGGTCATGGCTGGGGAAGCGGCGCCAGAGAAGAGCCGCTAGCTGCCGCTGGCTATCCCAGTAACTAAGCGTAGGCGAGGGAGTAGAACAAGACTATGCAAGAAAGCGTAGGCATTGCTGCAAGGCCCGCTGCACTGAGCCCAGGTAGCCCTCTCCAAACAAGTTGAGATGGTTGAGCCAGTGGTAGAGCTGGTAAAGAGGTTTGCGGTGAGGATACCCCTCGTCCAGGGGATAGGCCTCTTGATAGGCCCGGTAGAACTCCGCCGGGAAGCCGCCAAAAAGCTCAGTCATCGCCAGATCCGTCTCCCGATCCCCGTAGTAGGTGGCTGGGTCAAAAATTACCGGCGAGCCATCGGGCAAGGCGCCGTAGTTGCCGCCCCAGAGATCCCCGTGTAGCAGAGACGGGACGGGCCGGTAGTGGCGAAAGAAAGTCTCTAGCTCCGCCATTACCCGCTCGGCTTGCGTCACCCAGGCGCCGCGGTAACCCCGCTGACAAGCCAGCTTGACCTGGTAGAGAAGTCGCTGTTCTCGGTAGAAGTCCACCCAGTTCTGCCGCCAACTGTTGATCTGCGGCGTCGAACCAATGGTGTTGTTGCGATCCCAGCCGTAGTTGCCGTTGGGGGAGAGCGTGCGGTGCAACTGGGCCAACTGGGATCCCAGCAAACTTCCCGTTTGGGGGCGGGGCGAACTCAGCTCCAGGTATTCCAGCACCAGGTAAGCCTGCCCATCAAAGGATCCCCAGGCAATCGGCTGTGGCACCCGCACGGCATTGGCCGCCGCCAAGGTTTGCAGGCCCGCCGCCTCTGCCGCAAACATCTCCAGCGCTCTTTCTCCTCCCCCCCCCGCCACCTTGACAAAGTAGTCCCGTCTTTCCTGGCCAGAAGAAGCCTGAAGCACACAGGAAAGCTGGTAGGCGGCGTTGATGCTGCCACCGCCCAGGGGACGGTAGTGTAGAGGATGCAAGGGATCCCCTGTGGCTTCAGAGAGGTGCTGGGCAACGGCCTGCCAAAAGTTCTGCATCAATACTGGGCTAGCTGGGCTAGGTGTTTAGATGAACTATCGGTGTCAGTCCGGCAACCGACCCAGCTACCAGCGTAGCAAAGCTGCCTGCCGCGTCCATTTCTCGCTTGGGTGATAACCTCCGCCGCCTTTCTGGCCGCCTGGCGAGAGCCCAGAAGCTGCTATTCTCCTTCTACCGCTGCCTCAGCATCCAAAAAGTCGAGTTCAATGGCTTGGGATCCCCCCACTGCCAACAGCTCCAGCAGGGATCCCAGCCGCCACCAGATCAGTCCTGCTGTGCTGAAGACAAGGATCCCGCCGACCAAGGCCGCCAAAGCCAGAGATAGGCCAAAAACGTGTAAACAGGCAGCTACAAAGCCAAAGGCAAACAGATTGCAGAGGGTGTAGCTGAGGATGATCCCCGGCGTGCGGTAGCGGATCTGCCCCTGGCCCTCTCGGTTCTGCTGCCAAAGGGCTACCTGGTATTCCAACTTGTCTTTAAAGATGATGCCGAAAATAATAGCAAAGAAGCTGAGCAGGGCAATGGCCGAGTAGATAGGGGGGTTGACAAGGCTACGGGAAAACTCGCCGCTGAGGTAGAGGGACTCCATAAGACTTAGCTGACCCAACTCCCCCTAGCTTAACATTTCTTAGCATCTTCTGCTGGGACAACCACCTGGGGCATCAGTTGCTCAACCAATAGGAGCAGCGTGTTGGCCACAGAAGCCGGCTCTTGAGCATTTAAGGTCGTGTGGGGAATTGAGCCGTCTTGGTTGTTCAGGATCAGCAAAATGTCTTCCGGATCCCAGGCATTGGGGTGATCGACGTGGGTGATCCCAATAACTGAGGGAGCATGGGTTCTGGACCTCATAAAGGCTTGAATGGCCTGGGCATTGCGAAACTGGCCAGGCAGGTGGGCAGGCACCAGAAGAACGTAGCCATGAGCGCGCTGGATTAAAATATCCCACATAAAGCTAAAGCGGGCCTGGCCGGGCGTGCCGTAGAGATGCAGCCACATCTCTTCTTCCTCTTCGCCAATTCTCAGGCGGCCAAAGTCCATGCTGACCGTTGTGCTTTGCTTTAGCTCTGCCACCTCATCGGTGGCCTTGCAATCGGTGTCGACCACCTCTATCTCGCTGATGGTGCGAATAAAGGTGGACTTTCCAGCGCCCACGGGCCCGGTGACAACAATGCGGAGAATATTGTCCACAGTTAGCTTCCCCCCACCAAAGACCAGCCCGCTCAAACCCAATTGGTTAGGAAGAAGCTAAACTGCTAGCTCCGGTAGCGATCAAGCGTTTAAACAAGGCCTCGCTCATACCCGTTTCCTGTTGCACAGCGTTGTAGGCCACCTCAAGGTAGGCTTGCTCAATAGAGGAAGCTCAAGGCTGGTGCGCCAGAAGTAGCTATCTGGTTGGGGCAAGTTTTCTTCCCGACGTTGATCCTGCTTCAGCTGCTGCAGCCCTTCCAAAACTACGGCCGAAGCCTCCTTGCTTAAGCCAGTCATCTCTTGATAGGGCAACGGTACGTTGGGTAAGAAGCTGAACTGGCCCGCTTCCAAGGCAAAGAGGCAGTAGAGCCCCACTTGCAGTTGATGGCGAAAGAGCTTGACCAAATCTACAGGGGAGATCAACCCTTGCTGCTGCAGGCAACGCCCCAGAGGTTCCTCCAGACTCCTGGCAACCAACTGGCTAATCACCTGGCTGTCCACTAGCCTAGAGCCAGTCAGCAGGTTTTCCAAGCGATGCTTCTCTTCAGGGGGCAAAGCGGCAATCACCCGGCCTCGATAAAGCCAGATGCGGTAGATACCATTGGGCGCCCAGACAGACAATTGCCCCGATTTCTTACCCTTCTCCATCAAATGCAATAGGTCGCTCAGGGAGAATTCCTGAAGATCCCCTAGCATTGCCATACTTTTACTCCCCTTGCCCCTCTAGGATCAGTTTCTCCAGTGTTTTCACGGATCTTGCTCTGTTAGGCAAAAAACCAAAGCGTGCCCTCATGGGCTAGTCTGGACTTACATAAGCCCAGGTTGCAAAAGATTAAAGCTGATACATTTTTTAGTCAGAGTTAGTCGAACTTGCTAAATTTTCCTAACTTGTATGCAGCAGTTGCTATGTCAGAAGCTCGGTAAAAACTCGGAAGATTAACAAATATTTAACAATCAATGTTCGGTTGTTCGCAGCCTCTAACACTTTTTAGCTATAGCTACTCGAAAATTCACAGGGCACAAATGTTCTCCTCAAGAGAATCGAATTGAGGGTTACACTGAGGGAGCTCAAGGCCATGAGACCCCCAGCCATTGCCGGGCTCAGGCCAATGCCAAAGGCGGGCAGGAGCACCCCTGCTGCCAGCGGGATCCCCAGCAGGTTGTAGCCAATAGCCCAGAGGAGGTTTTGCTGGATCTTGTGAAAGGTGGCGCGGCTGAGACGGATGGCTTCCACTACGTCCCAGAGGCGGTTGCGCATGAGGATGATATCGGCAGTCTCCAGAGCGGCAGCAGTAGCAGAGTGCAGGGCAATGCCCACATCGGCCTGGGCTAAAGCCGGTGCATCGTTGATGCCATCGCCCACCATGGCAACTCTCTGGCCCTGAGCCTGCAGATCTCGGATGACTTGAGCCTTGTCGGCTGGCTGCACCTCGGCGATGACGCGGATCCCTGGCACCTGCAAAGCTTGGGCCACCTGGTGAGCCACCTCGGCTCGATCCCCAGTCAGTAAGACCACCTGTAGGCCCATTTTCTGGAGCTGTTGCAGCGTTGCCTGGGCATCAGGCCGCAAGGGATCCTGGGCCGCCAGCAGCCCTGCCAGGGATCCCTCTACAGCCACGCCCACCACCGTTTTGCCAGCTTGCAGCAACACCTCGGCTTGGGCCTGCGCTGGAGGGGAAATCGGGATCCCCAGGGTAGCCAGCCCCTCGAGGGAGGCCAAGATAACCTGCTTTCCTTCCACCCGCGCCGAGGCTCCCACTCCCGCCTGGGTGTAAAACTCGTCGGCAGAAAGCAGGGGCAGTCCTTGCTCGCGGGCGGCTCCCAGGATGGCTTGGGCTAGAGGATGGCAAGTGCCGCTTTCCACGGTGGCCGCCAGCTGCAGCAGCCGAGCCGGATCCAGGGAGGGGTCGAGGGCAAGGCAATCCGTCAGGTGCGGATCCCCCTGGGTGAGGGTGCCGGTTTTGTCGAAGACGACTGTTTGCAAGCGGTGAGTCTTCTCCAGGACGTCGCCCCCGCGGATGAGCAGTCCCCGCTCCGCTCCCAGGCCGGTGCCTACCAGAATGGCTGTCGGCGTGGCCAATCCCAACGCACAGGGGCAGGCCACCACTAGCACCGAGATGGCCAGCTTAAGGCTGAGGAGCAGGGGAGTTGAAGGAGGGGGGTGATCCCCCAGGTGCAGGTAGGAGTGGAGGCCAACTCCCATCAGGATCTCGCTTCCCCAAAGAGGGATCCCGATCCAGTACCAGAAGGCGAAGGTGAGAAGGGCCAGCGCCACTACGCCGTAGGTGAAGTAGCCGGCCACGCGGTCGGCCAGGCCCTGGATGGGGGCCTTGCGGGCTTGGGCTTCCTCCACTAGCCGGATAATCTGAGCCAGGATGGTGTCTTTCCCAGTGCGCGTAGACCGACACAGCAGCACTCCCGATTGGTTGACCGTCCCGGCCACAACCGGATCCCCTGGCTGTTTGAGCACGGGTAGGGATTCCCCGGTGAGCATGCCCTCGTTGACCATGGCCTGGCCGGCAATAACCTCTCCATCCACCGGGATCTGTTCGCCAGCGCGCACCTGCAGCCAATCCCCTACCTGGACTTGTTCAATGGGGCACCATTCTCCTTCCTGGGATACCCAGTCGGATCCCAGCCCTTTCTGGGCTCGCAGCCGGCGAGCTGAGGTGGGACACAGGCTCACCAAAGCCTGCAAACTGCTAGCAGCCCGCAGACGGCTCTGCTGTTCCAGCGCCCGTCCCAGCAAGATGAAGCTGAGCAGCATCACCGGCTCGTCGAAGAAGCATTCCCAACCCACCTGCGGGGCCAACAGCCCCACCAAACTGGCCAGGTAGGCGGATCCGGATCCCAGGGTAACTAGCGTGTTCATGTTGGGAGCTAGCCGCCGCGCCGCCCGCCAGCCGTCCAGGACAATGCCCCGAGCTGGGCCAAGAAAAGTCAACGTCGCCAACCCCCAGTGCAGCCAGACGTCGTTGAGAACGGGCAAGCCCAAACGGGTGAACAGATCCAAGTGGCTAGCGGCAGAGACAAGCAGCAAAAAAGCGGCGGCGAGGGCCTGGCGGATCTGGTCTTGGGTTTGCCGCCGCTGCCGGGCCAGGGGATCCGCGGGCGCGTCCAGGGCCTTTTCGCCCGCTGCCAAGGGGGCCTGATTTTGGGGAAAAGTGCTGGGAAACCCCGCCTCTGTCAAGATCCGAGCCAGATGCTCTGGGTCAGGCTGGATCCCGGGGGCAAATTCCACAAGGGCCGACTCGGTAACCAAGTTAACCCTGGCCTTGACCACTCCAGGCTGGCTTAGGAGCAGCTGCTCAACGGTCCGGACGCAGCCAGCACAACTCATCCCCCCTACTTGGAGCAGCAGGGATCCGTTCCCAGCCAATCCTAAAGGCCTATCCTCCACAGCGGGCTCGGCTAGCTGGGTTTCTTCCCCAGGGTGCGGCGCCTCTGCAGGGGCCATTACAGGGACTCCCTCGACCTCGCTTTTTGGCGCCATCGGCAAAATCAGGAATGAGGGGTACTCTCCCCATCCTAACGCTGGGATCCCCGCCACTACCCCCTTTGAACTCGCCGCTCAAACTCCTCGCGGGTGGCATCCACCAGTTGCACTGCCTCTGGATAGAGATTGGGGTGGTTTTGCTTGAGCCAACTCAGGAGGCGCGCCAACTGGGCTGTGCAGAGATCCAGATCGGCCTGAAAGATCACCGCCGCCGCCATGTGCTGGGCATACTCAGGCGGGTGGCCTCTTTGGGTTAGCTCTGCAGTCAGAGCAGCCAGGGCCTGCTGACGAATCGAGGGCAAGGGGCCTTCGGGGGTGGACATGGGCAAGATCCCCTAGTCGGCGGAATAGCGGCGCAGGGCCAGGGTCACGTTGTGCCCCCCAAATCCGAAGGCGTTGACCAAGGCCACGTCAACAGCCATCTGCCGCGCCTTATGGGGGACAAAGTCCAGCCCTTCGCACTCGGGGTCGGGGTTATCCAAGTTGAGGGTGGGGGGAACCCAGCCGTGGTAGATGGCTAGGGCCGTCGCTACGGTGGCAATGCCGCCTGCTCCCCCCAACAGGTGGCCGGTCATGGACTTGGTGGCGCTGATGGCTAGGCGAGGGGCATGCTCACCAAAAACTGCCCTGATGGCTTGCACCTCGGCAACATCCCCCACCGGCGTGCCGGTGGCATGGGCGTTGATGTGCTGCACCTGGTCAGGCTGGATCCCAGCATCTTTAAGGGCTAGCCGCATCGCACGGGCGGCACCTTCGCCAGCAGGAGCGGGGTTGGTGATGTGGTGGGCGTCGCAGGTGAGGCCGTAGCCGACGATCTCGGCATAGATCTTGGCGCCGCGGGCGCGAGCATGCTCCAGCTCCTCTAGCAGCAGGATCCCTGCCCCTTCCCCCATGACAAAGCCATCCCGATCCCGGTCAAAGGGCCGGCAGGCCTGCTCCGGGGCATCGTTGCGGGTGGAAAGAGCTTTCATGGCGCTAAACCCGGCCACCGACAGAGGAGTTACGGCTGCCTCCGTACCCCCCGCAATCACAGCCTGTACCTCTCCCCGCTGCAGGAGCCGGAAGGCATCACCAATGGCGTTGGAGCCGGAAGCACAGGCTGTTACCGTACAGAAATTGGGCCCTTTGGCGCCAAAGTGAATGGCCACGTGGCCTGCTGCCATATTGGCAATCATCATCGGCACCATAAAGGGGCTGCAGCGATCTGGCCCTTTCTGGAGATAAATGGTCTGCTGCTCTTCCAAGACCCGGATGCCGCCGATGCCGCTGCCCAGCACCACCCCCACCTGCTCAGCATTGAGATGGGTAATCCGAAATTGGGCATCCTCTAGGGCCTGCTGAGTGGCAGCCAACGCCAGGTGGACAAAGCGGTCAGTGCGCTTGACATCCTTGCGATCTAGGTAGTCGAGGGGATCAAACCCCTTCACCTCCCCCGCAATGCGGCACTCGTGGCGGGAGGCGTCGAAGTGGGTAATTGGCCCAATGCCAGAGCGCCCTGCCAGCAAGCCCTGCCAAAACTCAGCAGGAGAATTGCCAAGCGGGGTTATTGCCCCCAGCCCCGTGATGACGACGCGACGCTTGGAGGGGAGTGGAACGGACATAGGAGCAAGGGCAGGATCTGTAGACAACGCTAAATCAGGGGAAGGTCCCCATCCTCCCGCAGGTTAGGCAGCTTTCTTCTTGGAGAGGATGTAGTTGACGGCATCCTGCACAGTGGCAATGCCCTGAGCGTCCTCATCGGGGATCTCTAGATCGAACTCCTCCTCGAAGGCCATGACCAGCTCGACTGTGTCGAGGCTATCAGCCCCTAGGTCGTTCTGGAAATTGGCTTCCAGGGTTACTTTGTCGTCTTCCACTCCCAGCTGCTCGGACACAATCTTGCGAACACGCTGGTAAACTTCCTCGGCGCTCATCCTTGGAACCCTAGAGTCTCTTAGCTATGGCTATCGAAGCACCCCCTATTGTATCGGAGAAGGGCTCTCCTCTTGCGGGAGCTCTACCCGCTTTTTTGGCCGCAGAGGGGGGAGGTGGCTTTTCCGGTTCCAGAAAGAGCAGCTAGGATAGTCAACTGCACCTCAAGTTGGCTTCTCAAGGAGAACCTGCTTCCATGCCGCGCGCTTACGAAACGATGCTGATTGTGCGCCCCGACCTCTCGGAGGAACCCCTCGCCCAACTCCTTAGCGAACAGGAGTCCCTCTTGCGAGAAAACGGGGCAACTGAGCTAGAAATGACCAACCGTGGCAAGCGCCGCTTCGCCGGGTTTGAGATGAAGAAGTTTAAGGAAGGACTGTACATCCAGGTCAACTACAAGGCCGAGCCGAAGACAGTGGCCACCTGGGAGAAGAATCTGCGCATCAACGAGAACGTCCTGCGCTACATGACCCTGCGCCTGGATTGAGTCGACAGAATCCCGGCCAGAGCACAGACTAGAAATATAAGGCCCTAGCAAACTTCCCGTGGCTTTGTTATGAACTCGATTGTTTTGATGGGGGAGGTAGCGAGCGAGCCAGAGCTGCGCTACACACCTGACAACTTGGCAGTTGCCTCTTTGCTCTTGCGCTTCCCCAGCTTGCGCCCAGAGGAGCCGCCCTACCAGGTGCGGGTTTCCTCTTTTGGGGAGCTGGCCCAGCGGGTGGTGGATACCTGTCGGGTGGGGGATCAGATCACGGTAGAGGGTCAGCTGCACATGAATGTGGTGGAGCGAGATGGACGCAAGGAAAAGCTGGCGGAGATTACTGCCCGCCGCATTCATCAACTCAGCTCTGCTCGCGTTCTCTCCCTCACCGAGATGGGCGAGTCAAGCGGGGAGCCTGGGGAAGAAGATGCTGCCCCTCCGCTCAACCCAGACGAGGTTCCGTTCTAGCCCTAGGGATCTCCTACTTGGCTAGGTAAGGGGGTTTAGGTTTCGCCCGCCCCCCAGGAGGATAGGTTGCTCCTTATTGCCAAGAGAGACTCATGCGGTCGAGGAAATCGGTATGTTCAAAAGGATTCTGGTGGCAGTGGATCGGTCGGAGCTGAGCGAAGGGGTATTTCAAGGGGCTCTGCAGGTGGCAAAAGCCATGCAGGCCGAGATGATGATCCTCCATGTTCTGTCTCAGGAAGAGCCCGGTGCCCCAGAGCCCCCTATGATTCTGGGCATGGATTACAGCTCTGCTCTCAGTGCCGAGCTGTGGCAGTCCTACCGGGAGCAGTGCGCCATTTTCGAGCAAAACCAGATGAACTATCTGCGCTCGCTGGCGGAAAAAGCGACTGAGGAGGGAGTTCGGGCTGAATGCAACCTCAGCTACGGCAGCCCTGGCCGGGTTATCTGCAACTTGGCCCGCTCCTGGAAAGCCGACCTCATTGTGGTGGGTCGCCGTGGCTACTCTGGGCTGAGCGAGCTGTTTTTGGGCAGCGTCAGCAACTACGTGCTCCACCGCGCCCCCTGCTCAGTTCTCACCATCCAGGGGGAGACCCTGAAGAAGGGATCCCAGCCCCAGGCAAACCAGGTGGCTGCCCCGCCCTCCTAGGGCGAAGCGGTGGGGGTTGGCGTTCCTTCCTCTGCCCCTTTCTCCTCCAGAAGACGCTTGACCTCTGTTTCAATGCTGTTGAAGGTGCTAAGGTCAAGCACGGCGATATCGGGCTGGCGGCTGCTGCGAGCGTAGGCCCGCAGGCCAGCAGAGCTTAGGCTCAGGGTCAAAGGCTCCTGCTCCGTCTCAGGCTTGGGTGCAATGTCAAGGGTAAGGTCGGGAGCAGCTAGGGCCTTTTGAGCCTCGGGATCGGTTGCGGGCACGAACTCCTTGGCGCGGGCAGCGTTGAGGCTGGCAAAGAGGGAGCTGAGGTTGACTACCTGGCCGGGCCGTTCTGGGTTTTCCCAGCGCACCTCCAGGGATCCCTTCTCCTGGGGCAGAGGGTTGAGGGTAACTCGCTCCTCCAGCAACTCCAGGGTAACTTGACCTACCTGGTTGGGGTTGAGGCGGGCGAGGCGGTGATCCCGCAGCTCCTCTAGGTCAGCGCGGAGGATGTCGGCAGTGCTGGTGAGGAGGGTAGCCACCGCCGGGTGCTCAGAGGTGATGACGTACACTTGGCCCTCTTTTTCCGAGCCCAAGGCTACGCTCAGGGTTTTGCCGTCCTTAAGCTCAACGGTTAGCTGGGCAGAAGGCTGCTCCAGACCATAGGAAGCTAGCTCCGTCTTGGTTTCAGCCGGAAACTCCACCGCTTGCAGGCGAGACAGCGTACTGAGCAGACGGTCGACATTGAGGTCATCAGCAGGCAGCACCCGGGGCTCGACGATCTGCCAAGTCTCTTCCTGCCGCTGCAAACGGACAACCTCTGCCTCGGCTAGTTGCACTTGGAGAGACTTCACCGCTGCCCTATCAAAGCTCAGCAGGGTTTTGTCCCGCAAAGCCAAGAGGGAAGGCAGCAGGGATCCCTTTTGGCTGCTGGCAAGAAGCACTACTTTTCCCCCTTCGGGCTGGGCGTAGAAGCCGGAGCCGTCGAAGTTGTCATTGCCGATGGCCAGCCGGTAGGGCTCCCCTTCTTTGGGGAAGAGGGCAATCTGCTGGCGTGGCTGATCCAGGCCAAAAGCAGCTAGATCGTTAGCTTCCTCCAAGGTTAGCTGAGGCGTGAGGCGGGAGAAGGTGTTGAGCAACTGCTCCACCGGGAAGTCCAGCGCCGCTGACTGGATAGGCTGGCGGATGCGCCAACGGGATCCCTTTTCTCCTTCCGGGGTCCGCTCCAGGAGGATAACTTCTGGCTGGCTGTCTTTCTGCTGTCGGATCTCGAGGCGGGCAAGGGCGGCGGGGGCAAAGTGGAAGAGCCGCGCCCGCTCCGCCTGCTGCTGCTGGCGCAGTTGCTGAAAGCTGTCAAGGAGGAAATACCCCAGAAGAGCAGCCACTGCCAAGCCCAAGAGAATCCAAGTGCTGCGCTTGAACATGCTTGTCCTCCTCCCGCTCTACCGCCTTTGCCACCAGAGCACGGCTCCCGATCCCAACGCCACCAGCGGCAGCAGCACTGTTGATCCCAGGATCAGCCAGCGGAAGTTTTGTTCCGTCAACGTGAGACGGCGGTCGGTAATGGACTTGGGGCGGATGGAGATTTGTTCCGTTCGCTCAGCAAGCCAGTTGAGGGTGTTGAGGAAAAGATCGCGGTTGCCCTGCTGCCGCAAGTTGCCGTTGAGGGCAAAGTTGACATTGCCAACCACCACCAAGCGGGCCTCTGGCGGCGCCTCCTGGGATTCTGACTCCTTCTTCTCGCTATCTAGGCGGCGGGTTAGGGCTACGCCGAGGGTTAGGGGGCCGGGCTTGTCTTGATCTGGCTCAAACTGCAGCGGGCCGCCTTCCAGATTGGGGCTGGTTTCCCCCCAACTCTGGGGGCTGCTGCGCAGCAGAGGGGTGGCTTGGATCCCTTGCCGCTCCTGGGTTTCCACCGAGCGAGCTAGAGGGAAAAGGGTCATCAGCCGCTGGGCAGCTAGCGGGGCAGTGATGGGGTGATCCCCGTAGTCCGTAACCAAGGCTACGGCTGGCCCTGTCCCCAGAAGCTGGCTGATGCTGCTGACCTCCAGGATGAGGTCATCCTTTAGAACCACGCCCCACTCTTGCAGCAAGGGATCCAGGCCGGCATCCACCCGCGGCCCAATCAAGACCAGCAGCCGCCCTCCCTTGGCGAGATAGTCCTGCAGCTTCTCCACCTCGCCAGGAAACAGAGCCCGCTGCGGCCCCGCCAACACCAGTACATCTGCCTCCTCGGGGATCTCGGCCTGGACAAGGTTCAAGGTCTCTACTCGATAGCCCTCCTGCTTGAGAGCTGCCACCGCCTGGGCCAGGGTTGGGGTGCCCTCTCGAGCTTCCAGGCTTACTTCCCCATGTCCCTGGACAAAATAGGCCACCACCTCGCCGCGGTTGACCACCTTGGCCAGCACCGGGGTGAGCTTACTCTCCAACTCAGGGGCGGGTGGCTGGGGCAGTTGCTGGCGGCTGTTTCCAGCTTCCACCACCAGCGTGTTGTTCTGGGTTACCTGCAGCCGCTGGACGGTGAGAGGATCGCGGTTGGGATCGACAAACTCAAACTGGAAGCGGTCGGGGTTGAGGCGGCGGTAGCGCTCCAGCTGTTCCCGCAGGTTGGGATCGGGAGCGGTGGTTACCGCCCAGACTTTAACAGGTTGCGCCAGTCCCTGCACCAGTTGCCGGGTCTGAGGCGACAGGGTAAACAGGCCCTCCTCGGTGAGATCCAGGCGCAGGTCGTAGCGCACCGCCACCACATTCACTAGCACCAGAATGACGGCCATAGCCGCCACCGCCACCAGGATGTTGGCGTTGGTTTGAGTAGAGCGCAGGCCCAGGAAGACGCCGACTTCCCGTTGGTGGGTAAGGCCCCACACCACCACTAGGGCCAGGCCTGCTGCCAGCAGGCTCAGCGGCACAGCCGTCCAGCCCGTGAGGACAGCTCCCACCACCAGCCCAATGGCGATGACGCCCAGCCCAAGGATCCCCGTCCAATCTGCAAGTACCCGCCAATCCTTCATCGGCGCACGCCTCCCAGGACAACCCTAGCTCTGCTGCCAGCGCAGGCTTTCCACCGCTTGCACCGTGGCAAACAACCCCAGCAGGATGATGCTGAAGAAAAGGACGATGCTACTGCTGCTGAGGATCCCTTGCACCCAGTTGCTGTACTGCTGCAGCAGCGAGACATGCCGCAGGGTAGCGGCAATCCACGTGTTTTCCTGGCCCGCTGCAGCGTCGATGACCCAGAGCAGCAGGATGAGCCCAAAGGTGGCCACTGCAGCAATGAGGGTGCTGTCGGTTAGGGAAGAGATGAACAACCCCAAAGCCATGACGCTGCCGGCCAGCAAAGCAAGCCCCACATAGCCCATCAGGGTTAGGCGATAGTCCACTGCTGGGTTAGAACTGCTCAGCACCAGCACGTGGTAAACCAGCGGCGGCAGCAGCAAGGTAATGAAGAACACCCACACCGCCAGCCACTTGCCCAGGGCCACCTCCAGGTTGGTAATGGGGGAAGTGGCCAGCAGCTCCATGGTGCCCCGCCGCCGCTCTTCGGCATAGGAGCTCATGGTGAAGATGGGCAATAGAAATAAGGAAAGGGTGCCCAGCAGATTGAGAAACTGCTGCGACAGGATGGTGGCAGCATCAAAAGGGTTCTCCTGGCCAAACTGGGCAAACAGATCCACCTGCTGGGAAAAATTGATGACCCGCACCAAGATGTTGACGAAGAAAAACCCTGCCAGCCCCCAAAACACTGCCGCCACCACATAGGCAATGGGGGAGGTGAAGTAGCCGCGCAGCTCTTTGCGGAAAATGGCAACCACGCCGTTCATGCCGCTTCCTCCAACGCGCCTGCTGCTTCCTCTTGGGTGGTGAGCTGCAGGAAAATTTCTTCCAGAGAAGCCTGAGGACGGCCAATCTCGTAGAGGTCGATCCCTGCCTGCACCAGAGCCCTGGCCACCTCTGGGATCCAGCCCTCTGCGGAAGCATTGCTCTTGAGCTGCAGCTGCCAGCGAGGGGGATCCGCGGCCAAGGGCTGTACACTTACCACCTCCACGTGCATCAGGTTCTGCAGGGCTGCTCGAATGGCCGCTTCCTCGGCTGCCCCCACCACCAGCTTTGCCTGCTGCCGATCCTGCAACTGAGCCGTCAGCTCAGCGGGCGTGCCGACAGCCGCCACCTGGCCGCGGTTGATAATCACCACCCGGTCGCAGGTCATGCTTACCTCCGGCAGGATGTGGGTGGAGAGGATGATGGTGTGCTCTCCTGCCAGGCTTTTGATTAGGTTGCGCACTTCGATAATCTGCTTGGGATCCAGCCCAATGGTGGGCTCGTCGAGGATGATCACCGGCGGGTCGTGCACCAGAGCTTGGGCCAGGCCCACCCGCTGCTTGTACCCCTTGGAGAGCTTGCGGATAAGGGTGTGGCGCCTGTCTTCCAGACTGCAGCGGCGGATGACCTCGTCTACTCGCCTAGGTCGGTCACCGGCACTGACCCGCTTGATCTGGGCCACAAAGTGCAGGTAGGCCTCCACCGTCATATCGGGGTAGAGGGGCGGGTTTTCCGGCAAATATCCAATGCGCTGCCGCACCGCCATCGGGTTTTCGTGCACATCAAACCCAGCCACCCGCGCCGTTCCTTCCGTAGCAGGTAGATACCCTGCCAAAATGCGCATCGAGGTGGTCTTGCCAGCGCCGTTGGGCCCCAAAAACCCCATGATCTCGCCGGCATTGACCTGGAAAGAAATATCGCGGATGGCGGTAAAGCGGCCGTAGGTTTTGCTGAGGTGCTCCACTTCAATGGCAGCTCTGGCTACTGGAGCCGTGGGTAAACCGGTCATTGGCGCTTCCTCGCCCAGAGAGTTAGCGGCAGTTGTTGGCCTAGAAGGCCTAAGGCAGACGCCGAGGCCATCTGCAAACTTAGCATAGCGACGCTCAGCAGGAGCACAGGGGATCCCCATCCCCCTTTTGGTGGGGACTCAAGACGCCAGGGATCCCCACTCCTCCAGCCCCAAGACCCGGCTCTCCCCAGGGCGGGCCGCTACCACCTCCCCAATGGGGAAGGCTTCGGGGAGCAAGGATCTCACCCGATTCTCCTCCTCAGGAGGGATCACCAGCACGTAGCCCACCCCCAAGTTGAAAGTGTTAAACATCTCCAAGGTTTCCACCTGGCCCTGTTCCTGCAGCCAGAGAAACTCCGGCGGAACTTGCCAACTGTGGGGCTCTATCCGCGCCGCCTGGTCTGGAGCCAAACAACGGGGCAGGTTTTCCGGGATGCCGCCGCCGGTGATGTGGGCCATGCCGTGGAGCTTGACCCCTGCTGCCTGGAGTTTCTGCACTGCTTGGACATAGATGCGGGTGGGGGTGAGAAACACCTCTGCCAACGGTCGATCCCAGCCAGGGGGTTGGTAATCCCAAGGCCAGCGCCGCTCGGCCACAATGTGCCGCACCAGGCTAAAGCCGTTGCTGTGGAGGCCGCTGCTGGGCAAGGCCCACAGCCGATCCCCCAACTGCACCCGCGCCGTGTCTAGGATATCTGCCTTGTCCACGATCCCGACACAAAATCCTGCCAGGTCGTACTTTCCAGGCAGGTAAAATCCCGGCATCTCCGCCGTCTCCCCTCCCAGCAGTTGGCATCCGGCTTCCTGGCAGCCCGCTAAGATGCCATCGACGACTTGCCAAAGGGCTTCCAGCTCCAGCTTGCCAGTGGCAATGTAGTCCAGGAAAAACAGCGGCCTGGCTCCCACCGTCAGCACATCGTTGACACACATGGCCACCAGGTCGATGCCGACGCCGCGGTGCTGCCCCCACTGCTGGGCAATCTCCAGCTTGGTCCCCACTCCATCGGCAGCGGCAACCAGCACCGGGGCAAGGTAGCCCTTTGGCAACTCAAACAAGCCGGCAAAGCCGCCAATGCCCCCCAAAACTCCTGGGGAACCTGCACCAAACCGCTCAACGCGCTCCCGAATCCCTTGGACAAAAGCGCGTCCGCGAGCGATGTCAACCCCTGCTGATCGGTAGTCCAAGATGCCAAAAGGCCTTGTGATAACTGGGCTTGGGCTTTTGCGCCTGGGCGGGCAAACCCGTCACCTCAAAAATCCATGGTACATTAACTTCCGTTGTTTTAACCCTCGCGTTGGAAGTTGGACGAGTTGAAGAGGAGCGCGGCCTCATGCGAACTCAAAAATGGCTCGGACAGGGACTGGCTCCTGCCCCCAAGCTGGGCTTGGTTAGCTGTCTCTGTGTCACAGCCTTGAGCTGGCCCATGGGCCTGCTGAGTGAGGCAAAGGCCCAAGCGTCAGCCCGCAGGGGATCCGCCCCCACCCACGCAACAGAGTTAGCGCTGGAAAATCCTTCGCTCTCCCCTACCGCCGATCTGGTCTTTGCTCCCCAGTCCAAGGCTTCCCTTCCCGCAAAACTTGGCACCTTGAACGTGCAGGACTTTTCCCCTCAGGCAAGTTTCTCCCCGCTACCTGCAGAGCCTATCCTCAAGATTGGCGAACAGCGGCAGTCTGCTCTTCAACCCATTGCCACCCTCTACTCCTACGCAATGGACGGGCGGCAGGCAGTAACCGTCTATGTGCGGGACTTGCCCATCGTCACCTTTATCGAGCACCCTCGCTTGGAGCCGCCGCTGCTCCGGGCCAGTTCTCTTGTGGCCCAGCTCAACCAAATGGCGCAGGGATCCTTGAAAGACACCACCATCACCCTAGCTTGGACGGAGTTCCAAGGCGGGGATCCCCTCTATGCCGTTCAGGTCAACGACCAGGAACTGTTGCGCATTGACGAGGGCGTGCTGCTGGTGGATAGCCAACGCCCAGTGGATACCGCCCTTTTGGCCGCCAATAGGCTGCGCCGGCTGTTGCTGGATGCCCCTCCTCTCCCCGCTCCCGCCTTGCCGCAGCTTGCCACTCTACCTGCCAAGGCCGCTGCTCAGCCGCCGCAAAGGACAGCTCAGCAGGGTCCCCTTTTCACGGTCGAGCGAGTGCAGGAAGGGATCGCCTCCTGGTACGACCTGCACCCCACTCGGCAGGAGATGACGGCAGCCCACCCTACTCTGCCCTTCGGGACCGAGGTGCGGGTAACCAACCTGAAAAATGGCCGCCAGGCAGTGGTGCGCATCAACGATCGCGGCCCCTTTATCCCAGGTCGGATCATCGACCTCTCCTTGCGGGCGGCAGAAGCCCTGGGCATGGTCCGCGCAGGACTTGCCCCAGTGCGCCTGGAAGTGCTGCGGCGCCGCTAGAGTAGAGGCGAAGGTAGCTCAGTTAGTGGAACATGCTGCTGACGGAGCTATCTTCGTGGATACGCCAGATGGCTTCCCCTAGGACACTGGCCACCGAAAGGATGGTGAGGCCGGGAAACTGCTTCTCTGGAGGAACAGGAATGGTGTTGGTGACAATCACCTCTTCAAAGAGGCCACCCCGCAGGCGTTCAATAGCGGGATCGGAAAAGACGGGATGGATGGCACAGGCGTAAACTGCCTTGGCTCCCGCCTTGCGCAGCAACTTTGCCCCTTCAGAGATAGTGCCCGCCGTGTCGATCATGTCATCCACAAGGATGGCAATCTTGCCCCGCACGTCGCCGATGAGGTTCATGACCTCCACATCGTTGTGGGCCTGGCGGCGCTTGTCAATGATGGCTAGCGGAGCTTCCTTGAGTTTTTTGGCAAAAGCCCGAGCCCGGGCTACGCCGCCCACGTCAGGAGACACAACCACAATGTCTTCCTCCAGCAGGCCCTTTTCCTTGAGGTAGGCCTGAAGAACCGGCTGGGCATAGACGTGGTCAAGGGGGATGTCGAAGTAGCCCTGGATCTGGGCCGAGTGCAGATCCATGGCCAGCACCCGGTGGGCTCCCGCCTGAGTAATCATGTTGGCCACCAGCTTGGCGGTGATGGCTTCCCGCCCTGCAGTCTTGCGGTCGGCGCGGGCGTAGCCGTAGTAGGGCAAAACGGCAGTGATCTGGCGGGCAGAGGCGCGGCGGCAGGCGTCAATGATCACCAACAGCTCCATGAGGTGATCGTTGACTGGGCGGCAGGTGGGTTGGATTAAGTAAACATCAGCGCCGCGAATTGACTCCTGGATTTGAATGTACAGCTCGCCATCGGCAAAGCGCTTGCGCAGGATTGGCCCCAGATCCAAGCCCAAATATCGAGCTACCTCCTGGGCCAGGGCTGGATTGGCACTGCCGGAAAATATCTTCAGTCGGTTGCTCTCAGAAACAGGCGGCAGCGGGGAGGGACGAAGAAAGGGGGCAGAGCGAACCACAGATCGGTGTTGAACTCGTCCGTAGTAGCGCCCGAAGGCATGCTTCGCTATCGTAGCATCAGCTTTTCCCCCCTCAGCAACTAGGTTGAAGTCCCTCTAGGATGGAGAAAGTTTGCAGGGAGGAAAGCCATGCCTTCACTTGCCAATCAGGTGGTGCTGATTACGGGGGCCTCTGCCGGCATTGGGAAGGCCGTCGCCCTGGAAGCAGCCAAACGCGGAGCTTGCCTGGTGCTAGCGGCCCGCCGCGCGAAGCTGCTGCAAGAGGTCAAAACCTTGGTGGAGAAGTACGGAGTAGAGGCGCTGGCAGTGCCCACCGACATGGCCGATACCGCCCAGGTGGAGGCGCTGGCCCAAAAGGCCCTAGAGCACTTTGGCCGAGTGGACATCCTGGTCAACAACGCCGGCTACGGCCAAATGGGGCCCGTGGAAGAGGTGGATGTGGCGGCGATGCGGCGCCAGTTTGAGGTCAATGTGTTTGGCCTGCACGCCCTTACCCGCGCCCTCTTGCCCCAAATGCGGGAACGGGGCAGCGGCCGCATCCTTAACCTCAGCTCCGTGGCTGGCCAGATCTCGATGCCCTTCAGCGGCGTCTACAACGCCACCAAGTTTGCCGTGGAGGCCCTCAGCGATGCCTTGCGGGTGGAAGTAGCTCCCTTTGGCATCAAAGTTATTGTGATCGAGCCGGGGCCGGTGGCCACCGAGTTTAGCCGCGTGGCCGAAGAGACCTTTGCTGCCGTTGTCAATCCCAACGGCCCCTACAAGGCCATCTTGGGCAAAGCTGCCGAGCTGGCCCGCTCTTTTAACAGAATGGCCTGGCCAGTGGAAAAGGTGGTAGAGCCGATCCTACGGGCCATGACCGACCCTCATCCTTCCGACCGCTACACTGCTTTTACAGGCGGCAAGTTGGCTCTGGGGCTGATGCGGCTAATGCCGGCCGCTCTAGCTGACGCTATGTGGCGACGTGTCTATGGCCTCCCTATCTCGGCCCCGGTGCCCGCTAGGGCAAAGGAACCTACTGCCGCCGGGATCCCCTAGCCTCTGTGGGGTTGTGCCTGGTAGGAGCAAGAGGTTAAGTTTGTTAAAGGACTTTTAATGATGGGGTGTCCTTCTTCCTTATGAACAAGCCGCTTTCCCCCCAGCGCTGGTTGATGGCTCTTGTGCTGGGCTTTTGTCTCTGGCAGGGCTTTAGCCTAGATCCTGCTCACGCCGCCTTGGCCTCTGCCCTTACCTACGACCGCTTCTTGCGCTATGTCGAGGAGGGGCGCGTTACCGATGTGCGCCTTCTAGACAACAACCTGGTGGCAGAAGTTACGGCTATTGATCCCCAGACGCAGCACTCCACCCGCTATCGGGTCAACCTACTGCCTACGACTGTGCCGCAACTGGTAGACCGCCTTACTGAGAAGGGGATCGAGGTGACGGTGGTGCCTAGCCGCGATGGCAGCGCCTTCTGGGCCATTCTAGGCAACCTGGTGATTCCCCTGATGCTTCTAGGGGGCCTGTTCTTACTCCTGCGCCGGGCAGGTGGGGGAGTGGGTGGCCCTGGGCAGGCCATCAACTTTGGCAAGTCGCGGGCACGCTTCCAAATGGAAGCCAAAACTGGTGTTACGTTCGACGACGTAGCCGGGATCGATGAGGCCAAAGAGGAGCTGCAGGAGGTGGTCACCTTCCTGAAGAAGCCGGAGCGCTTTACGGCCGTGGGGGCAAAGATCCCCAAAGGTGTGTTGTTGGTGGGGCCCCCAGGGACGGGGAAGACCCTCTTGGCCAAGGCGATTGCCGGCGAGGCAGGAGTGCCCTTTTTCAGCCTTTCCGGCTCCGAGTTTGTGGAGATGTTCGTCGGCGTGGGGGCCTCGCGGGTGCGAGATCTCTTCAGGAAAGCCAAGGAAAACGCCCCCTGCATCGTCTTCATTGACGAGATCGACGCCGTGGGTCGGCAGCGGGGAGCTGGCATTGGTGGCGGCAACGACGAGCGCGAGCAAACCCTTAACCAGTTGCTGACGGAAATGGATGGGTTTGAGGGCAACTCGGGTGTCATCGTTATTGCCGCAACCAACCGTCCGGATGTGCTGGATGCGGCTCTCCTGCGGCCTGGACGCTTCGACCGCCAGATCACGGTGGATCGACCCAGCTTTAAGGGCCGCTACGAGATCTTGCGCGTGCACGCCCGCAACAAGAAGCTGGCGGAAGAGGTCAGCCTCGAAGCTATTGCCCGCCGTACCCCTGGTTTTGCCGGCGCTGATCTGGCCAACCTGCTCAACGAGGCGGCCATCCTGGCGGCCCGTCGCCAGCATAAGGCCATCACCAACCAGGACATCGACGACGCCTTCGACCGCATCACCATCGGCCTGACCAAGCCGCCGCTGTTGGACGGGAAGAGCAAGCGCCTGATTGCTTACCACGAGTGCGGCCACGCCCTGTTGATGACCCTCTTGCCCCATGCGGATCCGTTGAACAAGGTGACCATCATCCCTCGTTCTGGGGGTGCCGGCGGTTTTGCCCAGCAACTGCCCAACGAGGAGCAGATTGACTCCGGCATGTACAGCCGCGCCTGGCTGTTGGATCGGGTGGTGGTCGGTTTTGGCGGTCGGGCAGCCGAGGAGATTGTCTTTGGCTACTCGGAAGTGACGACGGGGGCCAGCAACGACCTGCAGCAAAACACCAACCTGGTGCGGCAAATGGTGACCCGCTTTGGGATGTCCGAGTTGGGGCCGCTGATGTGGGATCCACCCAACAACGAAGTCTTTTTGGGCGGCGGCTGGATGAACCGCGTCGAGTACTCCGAAGATGTGGCGGCTAAGATCGATCGGCAGGTGCGGCAAATCCTGGAAAGCTGCTACCAGAAAGCCAAGCAGATCCTGCTCGAGCACCGCGCCCTGCTGGATCGTCTGGCCGACACCTTGGTGGAGCGGGAAACCCTGGATGGAGACGAGTTTCGGGCCATTGTGGCAGAGTACGTTCCCATTCCCGAGAAGATTGGCTTGCCCAGCCCAAAGACAGCCTAGGGATCCCCTCTGACTGCCGAATGGACTAGCTTAAGGGGGTAGTTGTCGGGGTCGTGGCCTGGCAACTGCCCTTTTGAGTCGGGTTCTCTCATGCGCTCTTTTCCGTCTGCTCTGCCAGCTCATCTTTACCGCTGCCTCAGCTGTGGTCAGGAAGGGCTGAGCCTGCCGCCAGCGCGGGAGCCAGGATTTGCTGTGGATCGGGTTTACTGTTCTCGCTGTGGCCAGGTTTACCCCATCCTCCCTTCCGGGGCAGTGGATTTTCTAGCCACCTCGCCAGCGTTGCCCCTCACTCCAGCCCAAGCCATTGCCCATCTGCCCGGCTTTGCCTGGGGCTACGACCGCCTCTGGCGGCCCTGGGCCCTGTCGCTGTTGTCGGGGGAAAGCTTTGGCAGCGAGCGAGAAGGCCAATTGCTGGCCGAGCTGGTGGGAGAGGCAGATCCGGTCTTGGACCTAGGCACGGCAGGAGGGTACTGGAGCCGCCTCCTCCTAGCCAGGGATCCGCAGCGGACGGTGATTGGTCTGGACAATGCGGCGGGGGTGCTGGCAGAGGCAGCCCAACAAGCCCAGCCCCAATGGCAGCACTACAGCCTGGTGCGGGCGCGGGCGGAGCAGCTTCCCCTGGCCTCTGGAGCCTTTGGGGCAGTAATTAGCGGCGCCACCTTAAACGAGGTGCCGTTGGATCCCTGTCTGGAGGAAGTGGCTCGCATCTTGCGTCCCGGAGGCGTCCTGGTGTCCATGCACAGTCAGCAGGTTCAGGGGTGGGGGCAGGTGGTGCAGCGCTGGCTGGAGACGACAGGACTCCGCTTTTTCTCTGCCGATGAGCTGCGCCAGCACCTGGAAGCAGCAGGGCTGCAGTTGGAGCGCTATCTCAGTTTTGGCTGGGTAGCTTTTGTGCAGGCGGTGCGCCGCTAAGGGATCCACTCCAGGCCAACTCCAAAGCTGGATTCCCGCGCTAGGGTGGAGTGGCGCAGGCTGTAGCGGGCAGCAAGACGAAAGGAAGGGCTGATAGCGTAGGCAGCTGTAAGCTCCGCCAGGGTGACCTGGACTTCTCCTGGCTCCTGAGGGGTCAGCCAGGTGTAGCTGGCGGTTAAGTCGGCAGCTTGGAGAGCTAGGGACAAGACAACGAAGGCCCCATAGCTCACACCCCTGAGGCGGCGGTTCTCTTGTTCCAATTCCAAGGCGCGGTAGCCCAGTTGGGGGGCTAGATTGAAGCGGGATCCCATAGGGGCAAGAAAGTAGCGCACCTCTAAGCCGTACTGGCGGACTACTGGGTTCTCAGAAGATTGGCGATAGTCGCCGCTGAGGGTGAGGCGATCCCCCAAGCGCAAGTCCTGCAAGGCAATTCGCCACGCAGAAGCCGACTCAAAACCCGCCTGCAAACGGGTGGGCAAAGCGGGAGTATTGCGGATTTCTTCCAGGAGATTGGGCGGGCCTTGCAGCCAGCGGCGCAACACGGGGCTATCGATTTGGCCCTCCAGCCCCAAAGTATCTCCCTGGGCGGTTGAGGTCAAATTGGCCCAGGCTGGCCACCGGGGCATCAGTCCAGCTCCAAGGAGCAACACACCCAAGCAAAGCCCTCTGCCCACTTCCCCCCTCCCTGCCAGCCCCACCTGGCCGAAAACTATTTGTTTCGGCTGTTGGCCATGATCCGCAGCCGCTGCGACAGGTTTTGCAGTTGCCGCTCAAGTTGCAAATCTTCCCGCTGCAACTGACTAATTTTTTCACAGCTATAGAGAACGGTGGTGTGATCTTTTCCACCAAAGTAGTCGCCAATTTTGGGCAAGCTGAGACGGGTATGTTGGCGCATCAAGAACATGGCGATTTGACGTGCATGACTGACGTCCCGCCTGCGGGAAGATCCCAATAAGCTCTCTCGGTCGATGCCAAATTCCTCACAGACTACATCAACAATCATATCGGGAGTAATTTCCTTGGGTTCGCTGGGAGGGTTGAGGATGGGCCGAATCGTCTCTACACTCATCGGCAAGCCAGAAATGGAGATGTAGGCAACGGCTCGGATGAGGGCACCCTCCAGCTCGCGGATGTTGCTGGTGTAGGTGGTGGCAATATATTCGATGACCTCCAGCGGCAAGCTCATCCCCTCATACTCAGCTTTTTTCTTGAGGATGGCCATACGGGTCTCGATGTCGGGCGGCTGAATTTCTGCAATCAAGCCCATTGAAAACCGAGAACAGAGCCGCTCCTGCAGCCGCGGGATTAGATGAGGGGAGCGGTCGGCGGCCAGCACAATCTGCTTGCCCGATTCATGGAGGGTATTAAAGGTGTGAAAAAACTCCTCCTGGGTGTACTCTTTGCCCTCAATAAATTGGATGTCGTCCACCAACAAAATATCCACATCTCGGTACTGCTCCCGAAAAGACTGCATACTGTCTCGCCGGATGGCGTCGATGAGATCGTTGGTAAAGCGCTCGGTGGACACGTAGAAGACCTTAGCCCGGGGATTGGCCTCTAGCTGGTAGTGGCCGATTGCCTGCATCAGGTGAGTTTTGCCTAGCCCTACGCCACCGCAGAGAAACAGAGGGTTGTAGGCCCGCCCCGGCTTGTCAGCCACGGCCAGGGCTGCAGCATGGGCCATGCGGTTGTTGGGGCCGACCACAAACCGCGAGAAGGAATACTTGGGGTTGAGCTCTGGTGCCCGCATAGGTAAGCTGCTGCCCCCCTCCAGCCCCCGAGGAACAGAATCCGGGAAACTGCCAGCGCAGTAGGAGCTTGGCCTCTCAACTGTCGAAGGAGGCTCTTCCGCAGCCAAGGCTTGGGGAGCAACGGAAAACTCTACCTGCAAAGGGATCCCTGCTACCCGCTGCACCACCTCGGTGATGGTAGAGGCATAGTGCTTCTGCAGCCAGCCTCGTGCCCATTCGCTAGGAGTGGAGATGGTGAGGCGGTTGCCCACTAACGACTCAGGCCGTGCTGTTTTGATCCAAGCCTCAAAGGTTGGCCGGCTGAGCTGCACTTGTAGATGGCCCAGAGCCTGATCCCAGAGCTGATCTAGGGAGATATCCACGCCACACACCCAGAGCGACACACCACAAACCCCGAGAGCTAAGCAGTGCCTCCACTCTCGGGATTCCCAATTTAACTGCTTGGCGTGGGGCCTCCAATCTACCCATTTTCCGATAGGTTTGCTAGCATGGCTTCTCAGTGACTGTCTTTAGGTGAACTGGATTGCCCCCTCGCCAGCCGCGGTGGGCTGTGTTGAAGTTGCGAGTTAGTTTCTCACCATGCCTCAGCGTACCCTTCGTGGCACCAATCGCAGACGCATTCGTGTTTCTGGGTTTCGAGCCAGAATGCGCACCCCAGGTGGGCGGCGAGTCTTGAAGCGGCGGCGGGCCAAGGGGCGTTATCGCCTGGCTGCTTGCTGAGGCACCCAACTCCCCTGCTAGAGGCACAAGCAAGTGTTAACTTGGGGTGGGATCTGGGAGCCGCCACCATGCTACCTGCTCCTTATCGCTTGCGGGATCGGCGGGCATTTCAGGCACTTTACCAGGCAGGTCAGCGGCGTTCCACGGCGGGCTTGACCCTGCTGTTTCAGCCAATGCCGGCAGGAGGTGAAGGGATCCCTAGCCAGGTGGGGCTGGCGGTTAGCAAAAAGGTAGACAAGTCGGCGGTACGGCGAAATCGGCTGCGACGTCGCCTACGGGAGGCCATACGGCTTCTCTGTCCCCAGCTAAAGCCCGGCTATCAGCTGCTGTTTATCCCCAAGCCCAATTTGCTTACCTACAAGTGGCCGGAGCTGCAAGCAGAGGTGCGCTACCTTCTCCAGAAGGCCGATTTACTCGCTAGCCCAGAGGCGAATTCCTAGGGGCTTGGGTGGGCAGGCTGGGCTACTGCTACTGGCTGTCCTAGAGAGCAGAGTAACCCCTTCCAGGAGATTTTGGAATGCCAGCTCTTCGACCTATGCCCGGTGTAAACCGGCGCAGTCGTTGTTGCCGAAAACTATGCTCTGGCTGAAGTCTCAGCCAGGGATCCCAATCCGCTAACACCCGCCGTATTTGCAGGCAATGTTGTCGGTCAACTGCCCAATGGCACTGAAGTGCAGGTCATGGTCGCCGATACCCTGGTGCGATACCTCCGTTGGGGTGCAGAGGGATCCCTTGCCGAAGCAGCGCTGGCCCACTTCAACGAGCTTGCCACCAACTGGTTTTGTGCTCTGAGAATGGTGCTTGACAGGCACACTGAAGAGGTGCGTCGTCAGGTATTGCAGCAAGCCATCGCAGCAGGGATCCATCCTCAAGCCCGGACACACTTCGAGCAGGAAATTGCCCAGAGCAAGACTCTCTCCCCTACTCTCAAGACCTGGAAAACGTTGAATCAGAGCCAAACCAGACTGAGACTTTATAAACTTAGAGCCAGGGCTCCCAATTGCTTCCTATTGCCCTTCAGCAGGGGGTTATTCTGGAATCCAGTTTTGCATGGGAATGTCCAGTTCATGCCATGACGGCCTTGACGCTCAATCTCAGCCCCTTGATGACTCTGACGCGAGAGGATTTTATCCGGCTATGTGCGGCCAATCCTGAGCTAAAGCTAGAGCGCACTGCCCGAGGAGAGCTGGTGATCATGTCCCCCACTGGCGGTGAAGTTGGCCACTGGAATGCAGAGATCACCACAGAGCTAACCCTCTGGAATCGCCAATCAGGCCGAGGCAAAACCTTTGATTCTTCCACGGGGTTTTCTCTGCCTTCAGGCAGCGACCGCTCTCCCGACCTGGCCTGGATCCCGCTGGACAAGTGGGAGGCTCTGGATCCCCAGACCCGCCGGGGATTCTTGCCCCTGTGTCCTGACTTTGTGGTGGAGATCCTCTCGCCCACCGATTCTTGGGTTCAAGCCCAGGCCAAGATGCAGGAGTACTTGGACAACGGCTGTCGCTTGGGGTGGCTTTTGGATCCCAAGGCCAAGCGGGTGATGATCTACCGGGCAGGACAGGCGCCGGAGCTAGTGGAAGACCCAGAAACCTTGTCGGGAGAAGACGTGCTCCCCGGCTTCACCCTGCCCATCCGCAAAATTTGGTCTGCCGAGAGCTAAGGGATCCGCAAAAGGGGAAACAACTGGTAGTGTCTTAATGGCTTAAAAAACAAGCATTTGGCCCTGCCGACAGGGGTAGAGCAGATTGCCCAGAGTTTATCCTATTCACAGCATCTGCAAACAAGGGCAGGCCACCATGAAGGGGTTTGCGCGGGCAATTCGGGTATGGGGCACGGTCGTGGCGCTCAGCGGAGCCCTTCCTGGCAAAGTGATGGGACAGCCAGGCTTGCCGCCGGTGCCGGTCGTCCCCTCTGTTGAGGAGCCGAGAGTCGATCCAGTTCCTCCGTCCCCAGAGGTGTCCCCTGCTTCCAGGATCCCGGCCGCTTCCCCGCCAATGGGCCAGGATCTGCGCTACCTGGTGAAGTTGTTCATCAACGAGTCTTGGCAAGCGGGCAAGCAAGCTGCTGCGGTCAACTACAACGACCTCTACAGCCGCCTGTTGACCCGCACCTACAGGGATCCCCGCCCGCCTATCGAAGTCGAGTACGAGCTGATTCGAGAGATCCTGCGCGAATACGGGGATCCCGCCGATCGCTTCTGGGATCCGCAAAGCTTCAGGGACCTGCTCAACCGTCCTCGCCCGCCTCTCCAGGCGCGTCAGATTGGCCCGCGCCAGGTTTATCTGGCAGTGCCGGAGCTCACCCCTGCCACTGCCCAGCAGATCCGCCAAGCCCTCTACACCCAGGATTACAGCCAGGGCATTGTCCTCGACCTGCGCGGGTCGGTGGGCTATGACCCGCAAGTGATAGCGGATGTGGCGCGCCTATTTTTGCCTCGCTCCGTGCAACCGCTGCTGGTTACCGAAGACCGCTTTGGTCAGTCCACCCGCTGGAACAGCGAAAACCTGCCGCTAGCGGCCGGGATCCCCTTGGTCGTTCTTGTCGACGGCAACACCCGCCAGGGGGCCACCCTCCTGGCAGCTCAGTTGGGAGCTAGCGGCAACACCGTTATTGTGGGACAGACCGCCCAAGGCAGCGAGCGCCAGACCCGCTTCTTTGCCCTTCCTTCTGGCGCAGCGGTAGAGCTGGCCGTGGCCACCTGGAAGACCGGCGATGGACGCTCCTTAGCCCAGGGCTTGGTGCCCCTGCAAAAGGTAGAGGGAGATGAGGACGCTTGGCTAAAGGCCGCTCTAGAGGCCCTGGCCCTACCCCCCCGCCAGCCCAGCCCCCCGCCCCGCCCCACCGTCCTGGTTCAAGAGGGCCGCGTCGGTCGCTTTGTCCTAGGCATGGATACCCGCAACGTCGACACCCACCTTTTGGGCAACGTGGATCTCATCCCCGCCGAGTCACGGGCCAACGTCTTTCAGCCCAACAGCGACCTGAAGATCTTCTACTTGCAGGACTACATCCTCTTTGCCTACCGCCGTCCGGGCGTCCTCAATAGCTTTTTTGCCGACCGCATCTACACCACCCACCCCGAAGCCATGACTGGCGAAGGGATCCGCATCGGCTCCACCTACTCGGAAGTCATTGCCACCTACGGCGGCCCCGGGGAAAATGGCTACAACGAGGTCGTGCCCTATCCCAAAGGGAGCCGGGAATACCTGCGCGACGACCGCTACTATGTCAACTACGACGCCCTCGGCCTGTCTTTTGCCTTTGCGGTGGGCTCTAACCGGGTTACCGCCATTGGCCTGTTCAAGCCGGGGAGTTGAGAGAGCAAAAAGTTAATCGATTGTTAACCTTTTTGTCAAAGGCCCTCAACACCAGCCAGAGCAATGGGGTAAATTAGTGCAGCGGCCCCGGAAGAGGGGTTTTTGTGCTGTTTACATTACCGACTGGGGGAGAAGCCTTTGGCAAACGTTGTAGTTGTTGGTGCCCAGTGGGGCGACGAGGGAAAAGGGAAAATTACCGACCTCCTCAGCGAAAAAGCCCATGTGGTCGTCCGCTACCAAGGCGGCGTTAACGCCGGCCACACCGTGGTGGTGGGGGGCCAGACCTTTAAGTTGCACCTCATTCCCTCTGGCATTCTCTACCCCGATAAGCGCTGCGTCATCGCCAGCGGCACGGTGATCGATCCCGAAGTCTTGCTGGCCGAGATCGACCAGCTGCACCAATTGGGGATCTCCACCCACAACCTCTACATTGCCGAAACGGCCCACGTAACCTTGCCCTACCACCGCCTCATCGACGTGGCCGAAGAAGAGCGGCGCGGCATCTACAAGCTGGGCACCACCGGGCGAGGCATTGGCCCCACCTATGCCGACAAGGCCGAGCGCATGGGCATCCGCGTCGTGGACTTGATGTACCCCGACCAACTGCGGGAGCGCCTCAGTTGGGCCATTCCCTACAAGAATGTTTTGCTGGAGAAGATCTACAACCTGCCCCCCTTAGATCCCGAGCCGATTATCGAGCAATACCTGGCCTATGCCGAGCGGCTGCGCCCCTATGTTACCGACGCCGCCCTGCTTCTTACCCAAGCCATCGAGGAGCGGCAGAACATCCTCTTTGAAGGGGCGCAGGGTACGCTGCTGGACATTGACTATGGCACCTACCCCTACGTCACCTCCTCCCATCCCATTGCCGGCGGCGCCTGCGTGGGGGCTGGAGTTGGCCCCACCAGCATCGACCGGGTGATCGGGGTAGCCAAGGCTTACACCACCCGCGTCGGCGAAGGCCCCTTCCCCACCGAACTGAAAGACGAGATTGGCGCCTATTTGCAATCTGCCGGCGGCGAAGTCGGCACCACTACCGGGCGGCAGCGGCGCTGTGGGTGGTTTGATGGCGTCATCGGGCGCTACGCTGTGCGCATCAACGGCCTCGACTGCCTGGCCATCACCAAGCTGGATGTCCTGGATGCTCTGGACGAAATCAAGGTGTGTGTGGCCTACGAGTACCAGGGCCGTGAGATCCACCACTTTCCCAGTGACGCTCGGGTCTTTGCCCAGTGCAAACCCATCTACAAAACCCTGCCCGGCTGGAGGTGCTCCACCAAAGGCTGCCGCTCCGTTGAGGACTTGCCCCCCGAAGCCTACGACTACCTGAAGTTTTTGGCCCAGTTGATGCAGGTGCCGATTGCCATTGTCTCGCTGGGGGCCAGCCGCGACGAGACCATCATTGTCGAGGATCCCATCCACGGCCCTAAGCGCGCCCTGCTCTACCCCAATGGCAGCAAGCAGGTTCACGCCCTCATGCCGGACTGAGGCTCGGCGGCTAGTCCCCTGGGGAGCACTGCTTTGGCAAAGCCAGCCCCAGCTTGGGCCGCCCCGAGGGGTCGAGGGAACCCTTGAGGTTGCCGCTACTGCCCCACCAGGATCCGCTAAGCTCAAAGGTAGAGATTGCTTGCCCTGTCTTCCGGTCTTCCCATGGCTGCTCCCACCTACTCCATCATCACCTTTGGCTGTCAAATGAACCGGGCCGACAGCGAGCGCATGGCCGGGATCCTGGAGTCGCTGGGGTATGTGCGCGCCGAAGACGCGCTGCAGGCGGACTTGGTTCTCTTTAATACTTGCACCATCCGCGACAACGCTGAGCAAAAGGTGTATTCCTACCTAGGCATCCAGGCGCAGCGCAAGCGGAAAAACCCCGCTATCAAGCTCATCGTGGCCGGCTGCGTGGCCCAGCAGGAGGGAGAGCGGCTGCTGCGCCGCGTCCCCGAGCTCGATCTAGTCATGGGCCCTCAGTACGTCAACCGCCTTGGGGATCTGCTGGCCCAGGTGGAGGCCGGCAACCAAGTGGTGGCCACTGAGCCCGTCGAGATCCCAGAAGACATCACCAAACCCCGCCGCGACAGCCGGGTAACAGCCTGGATTAACGTTATCTACGGCTGCAACGAGCGCTGCACCTACTGCATTGTGCCGCTGGTGCGGGGACGGGAGCAATCGCGCCAACCCCAGGCCATCCGCGCCGAGATGGAGGACGTAGCCCGAGCTGGCTACCGCGAGGTAACCCTACTGGGGCAAAACATCGACGCCTACGGGCGGGATCTGGATCCCAAGACCAACTTGGCCAGCTTGCTGCGCTTTGTCCACTCAGTGGAAGGGATCGAGCGGATCCGCTTTGCCACCAGCCACCCGCGCTACTTCACGGAAGAGCTCATTGCCACCTGTGCCGAGCTGCCTAAGGTGTGCGAGCACTTCCACATTCCCTTCCAGGCCGGCAGCGACGAAGTCCTCAGGCGGATGCGGCGCGGCTATACCCAGGAGCGCTACCGCCAGCTCATCCAGCTCATCCGCCAGTACATACCTGAAGCCACCATTAGCGCCGATGCCATCGTTGGCTTCCCCGGCGAAACAGAGGCCCAGTTCCAGGAAACCCTGCAACTGGTGAAGGATATCGGCTTCGATTTCCTCAATACCGCTGCCTACTCCCCCCGCCCTGGCACGCCAGCAGCCGAGTGGCCCGACCAAGTGCCGGAAGAGGAAAAAAGCGATCGCCTGCAACGACTCAACCGCCTGGTAGCCGAGGTGGCTGCCGCCCGCAGCGCTCGCCTGCTGGGCCAGGTGCAGGAGGTGCTGGTGGAGGGCCCCAACCCCAAAAATCCTCGCCAAGCTATGGGACGTACCCGCGGCAACCGCATCGTTTTCTTCGACGGCGATCCTGAACAACTGCTGGGATCCCTGGTGCCAGTGCGCATCACCGCCACGCGGGCCTTTTCCCTCAGCGGCGAGATTGCCAAGCCTGGGGAAGAGAAACCCCAAGCCGCAGAACTTGGGGCTTGCGCCTAAGCCCACGACGAGGATTGAACTCGTGACCTCCCCCTTACCAAGGGGGTGCTCTGCCACTGAGCTACGTGGGCGGCATGGTGGGCCGAGTTGGATTCGAACCAACGTAGGCGTAAGCCAGCGGATTTACAGTCCGCCCCCTTTAACCACTCGGGCATCGACCCATAGACGCTGGTCCTCCATGGTAGCAGAAAAAAGAGACTAATGCCCAGGAGCAATCTCTGCCCAGGGGGGTAGAGGGGATCTCCCCGAGGCCAAACTGGAGAGAAAACTTGGTAGGGTGGAAGACAGTCTTTTAGCTGGCAACTATGGTTTCAACCCTTGGCACGCCCCCTTCTGTGGTTTCTCCCAACCAGTCGCTGCAGCCGTTAACCAGCCGCGTCAACAGCCAGGGCCACCTGGAAATTGGCGGCTGTGACGTGGTGGAGCTCGTGCGCCAGTTTGGCTCCCCCCTCTACATCCTGGACGAATGGACCCTGCGGCAGGCCTGCCGTCTCTATCGCGACAGCTGGGCCCGCTGCTACGCCGGCAGCTATCGGGTGTTGTATGCCACCAAAGCCTGGAGCTGCCTGGCCATCTGCGCCTTGGCGCTGCAAGAAGGGCTAGGTCTGGACGTGGCCTCTGGCGGCGAGCTGTACACCGCCCTGCAAGCAGGGGCCAAGGGGGAAGATCTCTACCTGCACGGCAACGCCAAGTCGGCAGAGGAGCTAGCCATGGCCCTTGAGGTAGGCTGCACTCTGGTGGCAGATAGCCTCCACGAGCTGCAGCAGCTGGCCGCTCTGGCCACCCCTGACCGGCCGGCCCGTCTGTTGGTGCGGGTTAACCCTGGTATTGACGTCCACACCCACGAGTACATCCGCACCGGCCAAACCGACAGCAAATTCGGCATTGGCCAATGGCAACTGCCGGAGGTGTTTGATTTTCTGGCAGCCCATCCCCAACTGCACTGCGTCGGGCTCCACGCCCACATTGGGTCTCAGATTTTTGACCTGCAAGGACACCGGGATCTGGCAGGAGTGCTGGCCCGCATTTGGCAGCAAGGGCTAGACAGAGGTCTGCCCCTTCAGGAGCTCAATGTGGGCGGCGGCCTGGGGATCCGCTACGTCGAGTCCGACGATCCCCCATCCATCTCCGAGTGGGTGGAAGCGGTGGCCATGGCAGTGCAGCAGAGTTTCACCGCCGCCGGGATCCCACTGCCCAAGGTGCTCTGCGAGCCTGGGCGCTCTGTGGTTGGGCCAGCGGCGGTAACCGCCTATACCTTGGGGGGCAAGAAGTGGATCCCGCCCAGCGACGACCTTCCCGAAGGCCGCCTCTACGTCACCATCGACGGCGGCATGTCCGACAACCCCCGGCCTATCACCTACGGGGCCCGCTACACCGCCCTCTTGGCCAACCGCCCCGAGGCCGAGGCCACCCAGCGGGTGACAGTGGCCGGCAAACACTGCGAGTCGGGAGATGTGCTCTTGAAAGATGTGCTTTTGCCCAACCCAGCGCCCGGCGAAGTCCTAGTTGTGTTGGCCACTGGGGCCTACAACTACAGCATGGCCTCCAACTACAACCGCTTTCCTCGGCCAGCAGCGGTGCTGGTTAACCAAGGGAAGGCCCAGTTAATCCTGCGGCGGGAAACTTATGCCGATTTAATCCGTCTGGATATCCTACCAGAGCAGTTACGGCGCTAGGGGGCTGCCCCAACCTGCCAAGGGGGATCTAGCCCGCTGGTCTCAACAGGGAAGAGCTGGAGGCCAGGGAGGAGAGCAATGGTAGGCTGGTCAGGGAACCAAAGTCCAGCAAGATTCTCACTGCAGGACAGCGCAGGCAGAAGGTCTGGAGCACGAGGGGAGCGTGAACGGGGTTTTTCGGCATGCGGGCGGCCTTATGGGCTTGGCTACAGCAATTTAACCCTCTCAGCCTCTTGGACGGGGCTCTGGCTGTCCTGCTCTTGGCTTTGGCCCTCTATTCCACCCGCAAGAGCCGGGCTGGTGTCCTACTGCGGGGATTTACGGTACTGTTGGTACTTTACCTGGCCTCAGCCTCGCTGCCGCTGGTGCACCTCATCTTGGATCGCCTGCTCCTGGCTGCGGCCGTGGCCATGGGGGTGCTCTTTCAGCCGGAGCTTCGGCAGCTCTTGGAGCAGTTGGCAAAGACCATTCCCCTGGAGTGGTCAGATTCGCCAGACGAGGAGGAGGAAGATTCTGAGGAGGGCTTGGTGGAGGAGGTGGTGCAAGCGGTGCGGGAGCTCTCCCAAAGTCGAACGGGGGCTCTGATTGTGATTGAGCCGGATCAGCCCATTGACTCGCGGGTGTTTACGGACAAGGGGGTCTCCCTTCAGGCACGAGTATCGCGGGAACTCTTGCAGACGATTTTTCAGACCTCGACCTTGCTCCACGACGGGGCAGTTCTTATCCATCGGGATCGCATTCGGGCAGCAGGGGTAATCCTGCCAGTCTCGGAGCGGCCTGCTGGGAGGCACCTGGGCACACGACACCGCGCCGCCATGGGGATTACCGAGCAAGCCAATTGCTTGTGTATCGTGGTTTCAGAGGAAACTGGCTCCATTTCTCTAGCAGAGGGTGGACGCATCGAGCGCCCCCTGACCAGTGCCAGGTTACAGGAGCTGCTGCTGGAGCGGCTGCGCCATTCCCGCCAAGCCAAAAAACGAGAGGCTCCTCTGGGGAAACTGGGGATCCACCCTTGGGTTTGTAACGGACTGTTGGGCTGGGGGAGATCCCTGATTGAACTGGCAAAACGCTTTCGCAAACCTAAGAAAACGCTTCCCAAAGGATAACCTCCATGACCCTTTCTCCTGCTCATCTTCTGCAGTTGCCTGCCGATCTCGATCCGCAGTTGTTACCCCGCCACGTGGCCGTGGTGATGGATGGCAACGGGCGGTGGGCGCAAAAGCGAGGGCTTCCTCGCAGCGTCGGCCATCAGCGGGGGGTGGCGGCCTTGAAGGAGCTGGTTCGCTGCTGCCACGACTGGGGGATCCCCCTTCTGACCGTCTACGCCTTCTCCACTGAGAACTGGGGCCGCGCCCGCGAAGAGGTGGATTTTCTCATGACCTTGTTTGAGCAGGTGCTGTGGCAAGAGCTCGAGGAAATGATGGAGCAAGGGGTGCGCCTCCAATTTGCTGGCCAGCTATCAGCCCTGCCCCCCTCTTTGCAGGAGGCCATTGGGCAGGCAGTGGAGTGTACCCAGCACAACGAGAGCCTTTGCTTGACGGTGGCTCTCAACTACGGAGGAAGGCAAGAGATTCTGGAGGCTTGCCGCTCCATTGCCACCCTGGTTCAACAGGGACTGCTGCAGCCGGATCAGATCGACGAGGCCCTTTTCTCCCAGTTTCTCTACACCAACGGCCTCTCGGACCCTGACTTGTTAATCCGCACCAGTGGCGAGATGCGCCTCAGTAACTTCTTGCTCTGGCAGATGGCCTACACTGAGCAGTACTTCACCCCCATCCTTTGGCCAGATTTTGACCGCGCTGCTTTTCACCAGGCTCTGCTCAGCTACCAGTCGCGCCAGCGACGATTTGGCAAATGAGAAAACCCCCACTTCTGGAAAAAGGTGAGGGATGAGAGCTCCTTTAGGCGGCACTAGCGCAAAAAGCTAGTTACCAGCCACATCAACCCAAACGTCATCCCCACCAACAGGATGCCAGGAGCATCGCCGCCAGTAAGGGGCAAAGCAAGGGCATAGGCCAACGCCAGCCCCAGGATCAAGGCTGCCAGCGCTAGGAGGAAAGAGCGAAGGAAGCGGCGTTCCTTGCGGTACAGGAAATAGGTAGAGGTCATCAGCCCCAGCGCTAGTTGTAGGGAGGGATACTCTTCAGGGGAGAGGACAACCCAACCCAACAACCCTCCCAAAATCGCTGCCGGCCAAAGGACAGCGGCTACCGAAGGAGTGTCCAGCCAGCGACTCTTCTGGACGGGGCGGGGTAAATTCAACGCTGGCTCGGGAGGAGCAGGACGCTGTTCAGCGTAGCGAATGCGATCCGGGACAGGGATCTTGCCCTCTTTGCGCAGGCGCAGGCGCTGCATCAGAATGGCGTCGTAGGCTTGTTCCACCCGCTCTTGCTGCTCTTCATCGGCAGCCAAGCTGGCCAGAAGCCGTGCCCGCGCCGACTGGATCTCCTCAAAAGAGGCTTCTTCACTGACCCCCAGCACTTGATAGGGACTCATCTCAGCCATGGCGACCAGTCTTGTAACTCTCTATCACCTTAACCTAGCCGCCAATTCAGGAAGGGGTTGGGGAGCTGGCTCGGAAACAGAAAGGAGCACCGCCCGCAGCGATTGGGCCACTTGCTCAACTGCTGCTTGAGTGGTGGCTCTGCCAAGGCTAAGGCGAATAGACCCGAGGGCCTCGGCTTCAGAATAGCCCATGGCTAGGAGAATGCGGCTAGGGATCTGTTGGCCGCTGCTGCAGGCAGAGCCGGCACTGATAGCGATCCCCTGGCGGCTCATCTCCCGCACCAGCACGTTCCCCGAAATCGCGGTAGTGCAGTAACTGAGGTGGTGGGGCAGTCGTTGCTCCAGCTCCGCAGGGCCAGTTAGCCGCAAACTGGGCACGGCAGCTAGTAATTGTGCCAAGTGCCGTTGCAGCTGTCGCAGGCGGGCCGTCTCCTGCTGCAGCTCTTGGGCTGCCAGGGCCGCCGCCACCCCTAGACCGACAATGGCAGGGATCCCTTGGGTGCCGGGCCGCAGCCGCCGTTCTTGCCCGCCCCCCCCTAGCAGCGGCTGCAGCTCTACTCCTGGCCGGACATAGAGCGCTCCCACCCCTTGAGGGCCATAGAGCTTGTGCCCAGAAAGGGAGAGCAGATCCACCGGCAGCTGCGCCAGATCCAAGGGGATCCGCCCCACCGTCTGCACCGCGTCGGTGTGGAACAGGACCCCCGCTTGGCGGCAGATCTGCCCCAGCTCGGCAATGGGCTGCAGGGATCCCACCTCGTTCTGACCATGGACAACGGAGACCAAAACGGTGTTGGGCTGGAGTGCCTGGAGCAACGCTTGGGGATCCACCTGGCCGGCAGCATTTACCGGCAGGCGGGTCACCTGCCAGCCCTGGGCCTGCAAGCGGCGGGCGGCATTCTCCACCGAGGCATGCTCAACGCTGGAGATGATTAGGTGCTGCGGCTGGGAGTAGCGCTGCGCCACCCCAAATAAGGCCAAGTTGTTAGACTCCGTCCCGCCGGAAGTAAACACCAATGCCTCCGGCTCACAGTTGAGCAGCCCAGCCACCTGCTGCCGCGCCCGTTCCATGGCCATGGCAGCCCGTTCTCCCCACCCGTGCAAGCTGGAGGGGTTGCCCCAACTTTCCTGCATCGCCAGCCGCATGGCCTCGATCACCTCCGGACGCGGCGGGGTAGTGGCGCTGTGATCGAAGTACAGGGCGGGATCCAGATTGGGCATGGGCAGCTCAGCTTCTAGGATTTGCTGTCCCCATCTTAGTGTTGGCAGCAGCTTACTGGGGCTTTGTCCTCCCTCGCGACGGCTAGGTTACTTTTTCCTGAAAAGGCTAGGGGGTTGGCGGTGCAGAACCACCGATTCCACCAGGCCAATGGCCAGAAAGTTGGCTAGCAAAGCCGAGCGGCCATAGCTCAAAAAAGGCAAAGGCAACCCCGTAATGGGAGCTAGGCCAACGGTCATGCCGATGTTGATCACTGCCTGAAAGAGGATCATCGCCAGCACCCCAATGGCGATCAGAGACCCGAAGTTGTCCTTAGCTCCTTGGGCAATCCAAATTAGCCGTGCACACAGAATCCAAAGTAGGATCAACACTGTCAGGGTGCCGACAAAGCCCATCTCTTCCCCGATGGCGGAGAAAATGAAGTCGGTGTGTTGCTCGGGGATGAAGTCCAGTTGGGTTTGGGTGCCCTGGTGGAGGCCGCGGCCCCAGAGCCCACCAGCGCCAATGGCAATGCGAGACTGAATGAGGTGGTAGCCAGATCCCCAGGGCTCTTGGGTGGGGTCGAGGAAGATCTCCAGCCGCCGCCGCTGGTAGGGCTTGAGGAGGTTCCAGGCCACCTGGCCTATCTGCCCCGAGAGCAGGTTAATAACCCCAAAGGTCACTGCCCCTGTCCACCGCCAAGGCAGCTTCCAAGCGGCTAGGCTTGCCATGCCCAGACACCAGAGTAACCAAACCCAGATCATCCAACTCAGCTCGGGGCGGGTGTGCAGGCCGTAGAGAATGGCTCCCACCCCTGGCGACACCAGCAAAAGGATCCAACTGCCCTTGGCTCCAGCCCAGTAGAGCATGGCTAGCAAGATAGCCACAAACACCAAGGCCGTACCCAAATTGGGCTGAAGAAAGATCAAAATCCAAGGAGGGGCGACAACGGCAACAGCTACCCAAATCTGGCTGAAGTACCTGATTGGCCAGTGATGCAAAATGGCCGCCAGGGTAATAATAACCCCCACCTTGGCAAACTCGGACGGTTGCACCTGAACGCCGGCAATGGAGATCCACCGCTCGGCTCCCCCTGCTGCTGTGCCGAAAAAAAGCACCGCAATCAAGCCCGCCAAGCTTAGGAAGTAGGTCAGCCAGTGCCAGCGCAACAGCCGCTCATAGGGGATCCGGGCCACCATCCCCAAGAGCACCAGGCCGATGCCAGCCATGATCAACTGCTGCAGCCAGTAATGGCTGACGGGGCGCCCCCAGACCGCGCTGCGGATGGCAATGATGCCGATGCCCGTCAAGGTCAGCACCGTAGCTAGCAAAATGCCGTCAAACTCCTGCCAAGGCGACAAGATTTGCTGCAGGCGCTGTTTCCAGCTTGCCCGGGGGGGCACTTTCGGCTCAGCGCTGTGCAGGAAGCGGGTCATACCTAGGGAGCCACGCCGGCACCAGTTTAGTTGTCCCCACCAGGCAGCAGCAAGTAATCGGCATCGACCGCCATCCCTGACCCAGGACGCTAGGCCACAACCTCGCCCCCAGTTGCCCGTAGGTTTCGGTATCCAGGCGGGTACTGAAGCCGATAACGGCTTTATTCACACCATCACACGGTACTCCTCGTGCGGCCGCCCTGGTTTTGACCAATTTTTAGCGGAGGCCAGCTAGTGCCCACTGAGGCGATAGACCGGCAGGGTGAAATGAAAACTGCTGCCCTTACCTGGGATAGATTCCACCCAAATCTGGCCGTAGTGGGCACGCACGATGCGACGGCAGAGGGAAAGGCCAATGCCGTAGCCCTCCTGCTGCTGATCGCGCTCTAGGCGCACAGCCTCGGAGAAGATCTTCTCTTGCTCAGCTTCAGGGATCCCAGGGCCAGTATCGCTGACCGTCACTTGGATCTTTTGACTGGTGCGGTGAAGGATGGCAAGGCGAATAGATCCCCCGGCAGGGGTGTACTTGATGGCGTTGTCCAGGAGGTTAAAGATCACCTGGCGGATTTTGTCGGGATCCACGTGAACCGTGGGCAGATCCAGGGGAATATCGACTTGAAACTGCAACTGCTTGGCCTGGATACGGGGCTGCAGCTCCTCAATAAGCGGCTGGCATAGGCTAGCCAGTTGGGTTTCTACCGCCCGGATCCTTAGCTCCGAAGCGCTGCCGCGGGCCGATTCAAGAATGTCGGTGATCATGCTGTCCATCTTGCGCAACTGCTGGCGGGCGTGCTCGAACAGTTGCCGCTCCAGAGCCTTGTCCAGGGATCCCTCGCGCGCTTGCTGCAGGGTTTCCACCGCTAGAGCTGTAGCCGTCAGGGGGCTGCGCAAATCGTGAACCAGCATCGCCAGAACGCGGTCTTTAAAATCCAGCTGTTCCCGCAATTGGGCTCGCTCTTGCCGCAGCAAGAACACCTCCTCTGACAGCTGGAGCAGCGCCTCGGTGATGGGAGGAGGGGTGGGATCCTGACCCTCCTTTTGTTGGTGGGAGGCAAGAGCCGCCTGACCCTGCCAGCGAGGCCACCACACTTCCAGTTGCGTCGCCAAGTCCTCCCCCGCCAAAACCTGGGCTGGCAAGGGCTCTGCCTTCACTAAAGCGGGGGTCACCACCAGCTTGTAGTGCTCCGCCAGGTAGGGGTGCTCTTCTAGCGGCACCACTTTTAGATGGGCAGGGTATTGGCCAGGTAAGCTCTGGATGTGCCGACGGAGTTGCTCTGCCAGTTCTTCGACGTTGGCTCGGCCTTGGGCAAACAACAGCAGCCGAATGGTGGAACGGGTAGAAGCGCAATCTAGCGAGGTTTGCATAGGCCAAAGTCCAAAGGGCGGCGGGTACCTTGAGCTCACCCTCCACGCCGTTGAGCTTAGCGAAACAGGTAGGCCAGACCCACCAGCACAGCCACTAGCCCCACCGTGGTCAAGCTGAAGTGCAGGAGAGAGGTTCTGCCTTTGCGCACCATGTTGCGCATGGCCAGGCGAACATAGCTGGGCGAGGATCCCTTCTCGCTCTGCGAGGAGCTAGCTGGCGAAGGCTGGGACATTGGGAGGTCGGGAACGTAGGCTAGTACCTCTACCCTAGCTCAAGCTGCCCCCGTTAATACACCTGCGGCCACCAGCTCATCAGTCAAACCGGCAAGGGATCCCTAGGCACTGCTGCAACAGCTTTCGGTACTCTTGGCCATCCACGAGAAAAGCCCCAAAGCGGGCCAGGTGCGGGTTCATTAGCTGGGCGTCAAAAAGGCGAAAGCCCCGCTCCCGCAGGTGTTCCACCAACTTCACCAGCGCCACTTTGGAGCCATTGGGAATGCGGTAAAACATCGACTCGCCAATGAAAGCCGCCCCCAAGGTAATGCCCAGGATCCCGCCTGCGAGAACTTCTCCCTGCCAGGTCTCAAAGCTGTGAGCAAACCCCGCTTGGTGCAGAGCTAGGTAAATCTGCTTTAACTCCGAGCTAATCCAGGTTTTTGGTCGAGCAGCGCAGCCCTCCACCACCTGCTCAAAAGCGCTGTTGATGCGCACCTGAAAGCGACCGCTGCGCACTAGGGGCCTCAGGGAGCGCGGACAGTGAAACCGCTCGTCCAGAGGGATTAGCGCATGCTGCCTACAGCCATACCACCCCAGGGATCCCGTCTCTTCATCGGCCATGAGAAAGTAGCCCTGGGCATAGCCGGCCACAATGGCGGTTATGTCTACCTGCATACTCATTGCCAGTTTGGCGAGAGGGTGGCGAAATCCCCCGCCTCGACCTTGGGGTGACAATCCACACAGCCACTTACTCGCACTGGGGTAGGAAAGTCCACCTGCAGGTGCAAAGCCCGGAAGTAGCGAGACTCGGCTAGACGATAGGGCACTGGCTCCCCCTGCCGCAGCGGACGAGAGTTGGGCCGTAAATAGCCCCAAGCCAGTTGGAAAGTCACACCGGTCAAGGGCTGGATCTGCTGGCCGTAGTGGTTGGGATCCTGCAGCAGCCGTTGCCAGGTTTCGGTGGGCAACACCTGAGCGGGCAGCGCCACGTGGCAGGTGCCGCAACTGCGCACGTACTGAGCCTGCGCCAGCTGGGTCGGGGTGAGATCCTGCTGCGCTTGTACCCCAGCTAGCAGGGATCCCATCAAGCCAGCCAGCAGCGCAATCCAGCTGACAAGCCAAAATTGCCGCCGTCGTTTTAAGGAAGCCATGCTCTTGCCTTGAGTTTCAATAGATCCCCTAGTGAGTTTCCAGGATGAGCCTCTCCTGCCAGCCAGTAATCTAGAGCAGCCGGGTGCTGTTTGGCTGGCCTAATCCCGGCAGAGGGATCCAAGACGAGCCCGGCAGATGGCAATTTCCTCGGGAGTGAGGCTATCCCAGCGGACATCGCGGCGCAGAACCAAGCCATTGTGACCGGTGAGGAAGCGAGGTAGCTCAGCCTGGTTGATCACGCTTAGATCCCGCATGTCGTAGGTTGTGTAGTGGGTAATCTCTGGGGAGGCGAAGTCAATGTCGATGAGGGTAAGGGTCTTGCGGGGTGGCAGGGGGCTGCCCAACAGGGGGCGGGGCCCAGAGCCGAGAGCGCCACAGTGAAGCAGCTGCAACTGTCCCTTGTAGCCAGGATAGTAGGCGTGGTGGTGGCCACTGATGTAAGTATGGACGCGGTACCTTTCCAGCAGAGCTCGCTTGGCTTCAGCATCCAGCAGCACTTCTCCCGGATTGTCGCGCCCGACGGCAACGGCATAGAGGGGCAGGTGACCAATGACGATGCGCAGCTTGGCCTGTTGAGCCCGCTCGCTGGCTAGCGCTGCTTCTGCCCAAGCCATCTGTTCAGAGGGAATGAAGTTGCAGCTAGCGTCCCAAACTAGGTAGAAAACCCCATCTTTTTCAAAGGTGTAATAGAAGGGGAAATCGCCCCGATCCACAAAATTTAGGCCAGGATCATGGGCGGGATCGTTCCAAAACTCGCGCGCCAGATCTCGTTCCTTTTGAAAGAGAAAACCACCGCGGGCGTTGCGGGCACAGGAAGCATCGTGGTTGCCCAAGGTAAAGCCATAGGGCAGCTGGGCAGCGCGCAGCGGAGCTGCCACATGTTGGTCAAAGGCTGCCCACATGGCGCGGATGCGCTCTTCAGAAAGGCGGGGATCCTGCCCTGCCACCATGTCCCCTCCTCCCAAGACGATATCCGGCTGGAAGTAGGGGATGAGGCGGATGGCCCGATCCACCTCTGGGTCATAGTCCACCGAGCCATAGAGGCTATTTAGGTCACTAATCACCACGAGGCGCAGATCTCGGCGGGGAGGGATGTAGAAGCCGCGAGGAGCTTCGGGATGGGAGACAGCCGTAGGGGTGGGCTGCGGCAGCAGAGGTGGCGCTTCCCTTGTCGGCTTTGGCTGAGAAGCCAGGGGCTGCCGACTGGCCCAGTAGGCCCCTGCCCATCCGCTGCTAACGGCTAACCCCAACAAGCCTAGGAGCAGCTTGCGCCGCCGCATCCTAACTCCTCCTCCACACCCCAGCGGTATTGTAGAAAATGGACAGGCTGCTGTTGGCGCCACGGCCTGGAGAGGTCGACGGCCAGTTTTTTGAAGGCTTTGGGGTGGCTTCTAGAAGCCAAATCGCGGATGCTAGGCTAAGTTGGATTGGCAATTCGCTATCTCGAACTCGGTATGGCTTGAGGTTTTCCCATGCCTCGCCCTCTGGATTCCTTGGAAGCTGCGCTAGAGCGATGCCGGGAGTGCAATCTTCGTCTTAGCCGGCAGCGCCGCTACATTTTGGAACTCTTGTGGCAATGTGGCGAGCACCTCTCGGCGCGAGAAATCTACGACCGTCTTAATCGGCAAGGCAAGCCCATTGGCCACACTTCCGTCTATCAGAACCTAGAGGCTCTGGCTAGGCACAACATCATTGAGTGCCTGGATCGCGCTGATGGGCGCCGCTACGGCAGGTGTACCCACCCCCACAGCCATGTCAATTGTCTAGATAGCAACCGCATTCTCGACGTAGAGGTAGAGTTGCCGCCGGAGTTGCTGGCTGAGGTGGAGCAAAAGACCGGCACCCGCATCCACAGCTATCGCATCGAGTTCTTTGGTGTGGAAAATCCAGGAAGAAGCTAAGTCAGTAGGAGCGGTTTTGTCCCCTGTTGATCTGAGACTGGATTTGTTCCAGCGAGCTAGCCGGAGCCAGGCACTTGCTGCCCCAGCACACTAGGCCCACCGTCCCTGGCGGCAGGGGCTCTGCTTCTGCGGGCAAGCTAAAGACGGCAGTGGGCCAGGAGCGCTGTTGGAAGGTGGGAATGTGCTCAGCTCCTAGGGTCACCTTCACCCAGTTGCTGTACCAGTCTAGCCCAAGGAATAGAGTGGGACAGACCCGCGGCTGGGTGCTCATGAGATGGGCAAAAGTTTTCAGGGCCTGCTCTGCTCGCTCCAGATAGTCCAGATCGCCCGTGAGGGCAGCCAGACGCACCAGGTTGGCGATGGCCACACCATTGGCTGACGGCATGGCGCTGTCCTGGAAGTCTTTCTCCCGCACCAGGAGTTCAGCGGCGCTCTGGGCATCACTGACAAAGTAGCCTCCCCTGGCCGTATCCCACAGTTGCGCGTCCATCTCCTGCTGCAACTGGATGGCAGCCTCCAGCCAGTACTGGGAAGTGGGATCCCCTGCTCGACCTAGGCAGGCCTGGTGCAGATCCAACAGGGCCTTGATGAAGAGGGCGTAGTCTTCAGATTTGGCAGGCACCTGGGGTGTGCCGTCGTAGTTCAACCGCAGCAGGGATCCCGTGTCGGGATGGCGCTGGCGGCTAAGGATGAACTGGGCAGCCCCCAGAGCCAACTGCAGGTACTCCTCGTCGCCAAACACTTGGTAGGCCCGTGCCAGCCCCGAGATCATCAGGCCGTTCCAGGAGACGATCATCTTGGTGTCCGTAACAGGCGGGATCCGCCCTGGCCAAGGGTGTTGGCGGGCCGATTGGGCATCTACTGCCGGCGGGAGGGGGATCCTGCGCTCGGTGGAGCCGTAGCGAGCCCGAAACAGATGAGTGGTCAAGGCGGTCTCGACTTCCGGCGGCAGCTCTCCCCCCTGTTGGCGCTGGAGGACAATGCAGCCGGGCCGGTCGGGGAAATTGCCCCCTGGCAACAGGAAGAAAGCCTGCTGCAGAGCGCGGAAGGTTTCTTCATCGAGCAAATCTTGCAGCTCCTGCCAGCGCCAGACATAGAACTCCCCCTCCTCGGGCTCCGCATCTTCTCGCCGGGCAAAACTATCGGCATCCTGGGCCGCATAGAAATACCCAGCAGGAGCTGTCATCTCCCGCGCCACCCACTCCACCGTCAGGCGCACCGCCCGCTCGATGGCAGCGTCCCGGATGCCGTGGGCCCACAGCTCTGCCAAGAACTCCAAGATCTGCCCGTTGTCGTAGAGCATCTTTTCAAAGTGGGGCACCGTCCAGGTGGGATCCACGGTGTAGCGGTGAAAGCCACCGGCCACATGGTCGAAGATCCCGCCTAACACCAGGGCCATTGCCCGCTCCTTGGCCCGTTCCAGAGCTGTCGGCAAGCCGTCGATCCCTTCCGGCGGGTCGAAGCGGGCCGAGCGTAGCACCAACTGGGCATAGGGCATCATGGGGAACTGCTGCACCGCCCCAGCGTTGGTGAGCAAGGGCTGGATCTTGGCGATCCCGGAGCGCAGTAAGTCGGGTGGAATATGGTCCTCTGGCACTAGGTCGCTGAGGGTGGTCAGGGCCGTCAAAATCTGGCCCTTCATCTCCGCAATTTTTTCTTTTTCCTGCCGGTAAAACTGCAGGACGCGCTGCAGCACCGTTAGAAACCCTGGCCGGCCAAAGCGGGGCTTCACGGGAAAATAGGTGCCTGCATAAAACGGCACCAGGTCATTGGGTGTGAGAAAGACATTGAGAGGCCACCCTCCCTGCCCGCTCATGAGTTGCAGCGCCTGCATGTAGATGCTGTCCAGATCGGGCCGCTCCTCGCGATCGACCTTGATGGGCAAAAAGTGGGCATTCAAGAAAGCGGCAATCTCGGGGTCGGAGAAGGCCTCTCCCTCCATGACCGTGCACCAGTGGCAACTGGAGTAGCCAATAGACAGAAAAATCGGCTTATCCTCGGCCCGGGCCTTCTCCAGGGCCTCCGGGATCCAAGGCCACCAATCCACCGGATTACTGGCGTGCTTGCGCAGGTAGAGGCTGGAACACGTGGCGAGGCGATTGGCCATAGGTAAACCCTCTCACCTTTTTTGCTCAGGCTAGCGCGTCCTCCCCTCGAGGCCAAGCCAGACCCCTGTCCCCCCTTGCCCCGGGGATTAGACCTGCTCCTGTTTGGCGGCTGGGATTAAAAACTCCAGCGATCGCCCATAGAGAACCAAAGTGGTGCTGGGGTTTTCCACAAAACCAATCCGCTCGTAAAAGCCGCGCTGATGGGTGGTGAACACGTAGATGCGCTCCACCGACTGCAGGTGGGGATGGCTAATTAGGGTTTCCACCAGCTTGCGCCCAATGCCCTGGCGGCGGTAGTCGGAGTCCACCACAATATCCCAGAGGACGGCCCGGTAAACTCCATCGGAGGTGGCGCGGCCAAAGCCAATCAGGCGCTCCCCGTCCCAGGCGCTGACCACCGGATGGCTGTGGGCAATGGCCCGCTCCATCTCTTCCCGACGGCGGTTTTGCGCCCAAAAGGCATTGCGGTTCAATAGCAGCAGAAGCTGATCCAAGTCCAGCTCGCCCCGCTCTAGAGAAAAGCGAATGTTGCGGTTGTCAACAGGCTGAGAAGAAGAGGCAACAAGAGGCTGAGGAGGGGGATCGGGCATGTTCAAATCTTTGCCGCAGCGAGAGTGGTCAAGCAAGAAGCCAAGAAGACAGCTTGCCCAACCAGGCGGAGCTAGCTGGCCGAGGCGCTGTCAGAACTTAGCCTCGCCTGCTCCAAGGCATAGGCTTTGAAGCGCTCCAAGTCCGCCTGGATGGTGCTTTCCACTACCTTACCCACGAACAGGCCATCTAGAATTTTGCCCAGAATGCCTGGAATCTTGTAGGCCACTGACAGCTTCACAATGGTACTACCCTTGCGATCATAAAACCGCAGCGCCCCCCGATTGGGCAGCCCTTCCACCGATTGCCAGGCGATGCGTTGGTGTTTCACCACCGTGTGGGTGCGGGAGATCCAACTGAAGGTAAAGCCGCGCGTAGCAAGCGTCCACCGCGATAGGTCGTGATCCAGCAATTCCACAGAGCGAATCCACGGCATCCAACGCGGCATGAGGGCCAGGTTGGACCATAGCTCCCAAACCTGTTCAATGGGAACCGGCACCTCCACCTGACAGGTGTGCTCTAACCAATCTGACTCCGCCATGGCGCCTCCCACACAAGATGTAGCAGAAAGGGGAAGCCACCCTCAGCCCTGGCCACCAAGCCGCTGGGGGATCCCTGCCTTTACAAAATTTTATATCGGCCTAAGATAGCATTATCAGCCCAAGGCAAGATCGGGGGCTTTGCGCCTTTGGCCAGCAAAGTGCGGTCGATGCCTATTATGAGGTGAGGCAGAAGGGGGGTATCATGATTGCCACCCGCAAGCTTCACCTGCATTGGCCCGCTGCACTCAGCTGTTTGACTTGACGGGACGACCTCACCATGGTTTCTCAGTGGAAACAGCATCTTAAAAACTACTTCGTGGCGGGATTGCTGGTGGTGATTCCTCTAGCAACCACCATTTGGCTGATGGTGGAAGTGGCCACCTGGAGCATCGGTTTTCTGACCAGCATTCCTAAGCCGTTTAACCCCATCCAAGGGCTGCACCCCATCCTGGTTAACCTCATCAACCTGGCGGTGGGCTTGCTGACGCCAATCTTGCTTATTTTGCTGATTGGCTTCATGGCCCGCAACATTGTCGGCCAGTGGCTGCTCAACCTAAGCGAGCAGCTGCTCCATGCCATCCCAGTGGCAGGGCTGGTGTACAAAACCCTAAAGCAATTGCTCAGTGTCTTATTTGCTCCCAACAACCAGGGGTTTCGGCGGGTGGTGCTGGTAGAATACCCCCGGCCAGGGATCTGGGCTTTGGCTTTTGTAACGGGCAGCATTCAAACTCCCATCCGACTGGGCGGGCCCCAGCGTTCCCTTAGCGTGTTTATCCCCACCACTCCCAACCCAACCACCGGCTGGTACGCGATCGTGCCAGAAGATCAAGTGGTGGAGGTGTTCATGCCGGTGGAGGATGCTTTTAAGATGCTCATCTCCGGTGGGATCGTGACCCCGGAAACCTTTGAGGCTGGGCTGCAGCGGCGCGAGGGAGGTCTGGCGGTAACCATGCCCAGCTTGCGGGAGCTGGTGGAACAAGAGCGGGCGGCAGCCTCTGCTAGGACGGACTCAACGGCTGCCGAGGTGGGCTTTGAGGCTTCTTAGCTGGCCGGTTCCTCTCCTAGGAGGTTGGGCTGCCAGAGCTGGTATTCTTTGGCTTGCTCCAGGCGCACGTAGAAGGGCTGCATCTGCCGATCCAAGGCTTCCGCCTGCTCTGGGGGGAAAGCTTTCCAGGCGGCGCGGCTAGCCCAGCGAATGACGAGGTGAACCAGTTCGGGATCCTCGGCGTCAAGCCAGACTTCCTTGCCCAGAAAACCCGGCTGTTGGCGCAGGGCCGCTCCCCAGATCCGCTCGTCTTCCCGAAGGAAAGCCATCTGGCCGCCGGGGGGGACTCGAAAGCAGAGGTGTTCGATGGCAATAGGCTGGTCGGACATCGGCAAAAGTTGTCTTAAGACGCTAATGAAGGGTTGGTCAGCCGCTGCAGGGTGGGAATGAAGTCGGGGTAGGAGATGCGGGCGCAGTCGGCACCGCTGAGGGTGGTGGATCCCTGGGCGGCCAGGGCAGCTACCATCAAGCTCATGGCGATGCGGTGGTCGGCGTGGCTGTCCACCTCTGCTCCCTGCAAGGGGATCCCTCCTTTGATTTCCAGGCCGTCGGGATATTCGGTTACCTGGGCACCCATGCGGCTGAGTTCCTGAGCGATGGCCGCCAAGCGGTCACTTTCTTTTACCCGCAATTCCGCTGCATCGCGAATGACTGTAGTTCCTTCGGCAAAGGCTGCTGCCACCGCCAAAACCGGGATCTCGTCGATTAGGGTGGGAATCAGCTCGCCGCCGATGCTACAGCCTCGCAAACGGGCCGAGCGCACGCGCAGATCCCCCAGAGGCTCGCCGGTCACTTCCCGCTGGTTCTCCACTTGAATGTCGGCCCCCATCTCCTGCAGCACCTGCAGCAGCCCGGTGCGGGTGGGGTTGAGGCCCACACCCTCTAGCAGCAATTCGCTCTCGGGCACAATCGAGCCCGCCACCAACCAGAAGGCTGCCGAGCTGATGTCCCCGGGCACCTGCACCGTCTGGCCCACCAGGCGGGATCCCCCCACCACCGCCACGGTTTTTGTCGCCACATCGACCTGGATCTCGGCTCCGAAGGCCCGCAACATCCGCTCCGAGTGGTCGCGGGAAAGGACCGGCTCCGTAACCTGAGTGGTGCCTTCTGCCAACAGGCCCGCCAGCAGCAGGCAGGACTTTACCTGGGCCGAGGCCACAGGCGAGTGGTAGTGGATCCCCTTTAAGGATCCCCCCTGCACAGCCAGAGGTGCCAGGTTGCCCCCCGCCCGCCCCCAGATCTGAGCCCCCATCTGCCGCAGCGGCTCCACCACCCGCCCCATAGGCCGCGAGCGCAGGGAGCGATCCCCAGTGACGGCAAAAAAGTGCCCCCGCTGGCCAGCTAGGATCCCCAACATCAGGCGCAAGGTGGTGCCGGAATTGCCGGCATCCAAGACATCTGCCGGCTCCTGCAGGCGATCCAGACCCACTCCTCGGATGCGCACACACTCGCTGTTGAGCTCAGGGATCTCGACTCCCAAAGCCCGAAAGCAAGCCGCTGTGCTGCGGGGGTCTTCCCCTAATGACAGACCCTGGATGACCGTTTCCCCTTCCGCCAGGGATCCCAGCATCAGAGCACGGTGGGAGATGGACTTGTCCCCTGGAACCTTAATCTGGCCGCGTAGGCCCCTGGCAGGGGAGAGCGTCAGGACGTTGGGAGAAGCAGCAGTGGTTAGCACGGCAGCCGTAAGGAGACTAGGGGCAGTCTCAATGATACGTTGAACCCACACCGCTCTTGCCGCAAAGACAGCCTGTCTTTTGACAGCAGCCCTCCTCTTTCAGGATGAGCTTAACAACATGGATTTCTCGGTTGAGGCCGGGCCTCGGCCTTTTTTCTGGGAATCTAACAGGCTGTAGCGGGAAGCCTCCAAATTGTAAGGCTCGGCTAAATGGTCGACTGCCTTTGTCTGGGCTGCTCAGCTGCGCGGTAGCAAGGATTGCCTGCAGATTCCCGATGGCCTGGTGGCCCGGGAAAAAGCCTGGATAGAATCATCGAGGTTGCCCCTCTGCAGCCACTGACCTCATGGACCTGCCGGAAACTCAGCTCGGGGAGAGCTCTCCGTATCACCACGAGTCCGTTTTGACCGAGGAGGTGATGGCCTACCTGCAGCCCCAGCAGGGCGGCACGTTTTTGGACGTAACCTTGGGAGGAGGCGGACACACCTTGGCCCTACTGCAGGGGGGAGCAGAACGGGTGGTGGGGCTGGATCGGGATCCGCTGGCTTTGCAGGCAGCTCGGGCGCGCTTGGCAGCAGCAGGGATCCCCCAGGAGCGCATCCAGCTTTGGCACCTCAACTTCGCCAATTTCGATCCGCAGCGGCACGGCTGGCGCGACGAGGAAGGGCGGCCTATCCTCTTCGATGGCATCGTGGCCGACCTGGGGGTGAGCTCGCCCCAGCTGGACTGCCCTGAGCGCGGGTTTAGCTTTCGCGCCGAGGGGCCGCTGGACATGCGCATGGATCCCACTGCCGCCCAGGAAACCGCTGCTGATTGGGTTAACCGCCGCCCTGCCGAGGACTTGATCGACATTTTCGTTCGCTATGGCGAGGAGCGCTTTGCCCGCCGCATTGCCCATCACATCGAACGCTCCCGCCCCCTTTTTACCACTACCCAACTGGCTCAGGTAGTCTGGCAGGCAGTACCGCCGGCGGCAAGGCGGGGCCGCATCCACCCAGCTACGCGGGTCTTTCAGGCCCTGCGCATTGCCGTGAACCGAGAACTGGAAGCCCTAGAAACCCTGCTGGCCCAGGCTCCCGCTTGGCTAAAGCCCGGCGGTAGGTTGGCTGTAATCAGCTTCCACAGCCTGGAAGATCGTCTAGTGAAATGGGCCTTCCGTACCGATCCCCGCTGGCAGGTACTCACCCCCAAACCTCTGCGCCCTTCCGAGCGGGAGCAGCAACGCAATCCCCGGGCCCGCTCTGCCAAACTGCGAGTAGCTGCCCGCCTCGGATAGAGTGGGATCCAGTTGGCAGCAAGTGCTTGGTGGGTGAGGTGTAGACTCTATGGTTAGCCAAAACACAAGCCGTGGTTGCAGCTTTCTCCTCCTCCAGCCTAGAACTGCAACTTTGGCTCCCTCTCCTCACTCTGAAACGGCTCTGTCTCCTGCAGCTTACAAAGGCAGCTCCCCTCAACCTTTGAAGTCCGCCCATCCCCGCCGTTGGGATCCCACCTGGAGAGAGCATCTCATCTGGTGGCACCAGGTTTCCACCGGCATTGCCATCGTCTCGGGGTTAGCGGTGCTAAGTGTCTATAGTTGGACAGTGCGTACCCAAAGCCAATGGAGCCAGCACTACCAGGTTTGGCAGCGGCTGCAACGCCATGAGCAGCAGTTTCTCCTCACTCAAGAATCCATCGTCAATTCTCTGCGAGAGATTGCCGAGCGCTCCGATATGGTTTCTCTAGCGCCAGAGCGGGTGATCGAGGTTCCCATCGCTCCTACCCGCAGAGATTCTGGGCAAAGTCAAAACACCCCCCAGCAAGCCAAAGCTAGCCCCTTTTATCCAGTTGGGTATTGAGCAGCCAGTTGCAGCAGCTGCAGCTAGTCACCTAGGGCGCCCCTTGATTTACTGGAAACTGCTGCCATTCCTGGCGGACTCGCTGCAGCTTCTGGAGCAGCTCTTCCCACTGTTCGCCCTCGATTAGCTGCTCTAGTGCCTTCAACTCAGCTTGGTAGCCACGCAGAGCAGCTAGCAGCGCTTGCCGGTTGTAACGAGCCATCTCTAGCCCTAACTGCGGGATCCCACCGCCAACCCGACTTGTATCTCGAAAGCCACTGCTGGCCAAAGTGCGGGCCAGTGCCAGAATATTCGAGTTCTCCTCCTGGCTGACGGCGGCAATTAAGCCAGCTCCCACCATGACTGGCAGATGGCTAACCCAAGCTACTGCCTGATCGTGACGGACAGGATCGGCAAGGACAACTTCGGCACCCACTGCTGCCACTAGCTCCTGCATCACCGCAAGGGCTTGGGGTTGCGTCTGGGGAATGGGAGTGAGCACATAGGGTCGCCCCAGAAACAAGTTAGCTTCCGCTCCCTGGATCCCTTGTGACGTCTTGCCGGCCATGGGGTGCCCCCCCACGAATAGGGGCCATAGCGCTGTTGCCGGCCCAACAATTGGCTGCTTGACGGAGCCGACATCGCTTACCACTGTCTGGGGCGACAGATAGGGCACCAGGGCTGCCAGGGTGGCCAACACCTGCTCCAGGGGAGTACAGATCACCACCACCTGAGGGTTGAAAAGCGTCAACTGGGCCAACTCGGTTCCGCAGCCCTGAACCGCTCCACGTTCTAGGGCCTCTTGACAGGTAGCCGGATTGCGGCTGATCCCCCAGACGGAGTACCCTGCTTCGGTAAGCTTAAGAGCCAGGGATCCGCCGATCAACCCCAACCCGACAATAGCGATGCGCATACTGTCTCCTTGAAGATCAGGGCTTTGCCAAAGCCGGCGGCAGAGGGAGACTGCCTTTTGGGATTTCTTCCGGATTAGAAAGTTAATTCTGCCCCATGAAGGGCATACAGGGGAGGGATCCAGCCGCTAAGATGGAAGGGTGAACTGGGTAACCCCCACAACAGTTCGCCCGGATCTTTTATCGCAGGAGGGAACCGTGCTTCACCGTAGGATCTATCAACTCAGCCGCGAAGGCAAGGAAGTGTGGATCTACCTGCGCGATCAGGGACGCTGGCTGGAACGAGCCAAGATCCTCGATATCGAGGGGGACACCATCCTGGTTCGCTACGAAACAGAAGATGAAGAGGAGATTTGCTCCTGGGAGGAGATGATTCGTCTGGAGAGCATCGGGGCTGTTGCCCAGCGCCTCTCTTCCATCCCAAAAGGAGTGCTTAGCACTTCCGACCTGCCCACAGCCGAGGATTGCCCTCCTGCTGAACTTCTCCGTTTACCACCCTCCCTTCGCGCCGCAGAGCCCCTTAACGGAGAGCGTGCCGGCAGCGAGCGCCTTGGGGAAGACCTGGAGCGGGAGGCCTCTCCCCTTCGCGAGAGCGGAATGGAGTCCCTGAGGCCGCTGCGCCCGAACGGAGAGGAGCTCAAACGGGTAGATCGGTTCCGGAACGACCCAGAAGGCCAGCGGGAGGGTAACCACGACTAGGTTGAAGTTTTCCGGAGATCGACAGGAAGGCATCCCAACATCGTCCTGGACAGGGGCAAATGGCAAGGAGGCCGTAGAACTCCTCTGCGTAGAGCTCTAGCTGACAAGGGGAGGTCACTTGCCCATCGCGCGGGTCGATCTCGGCCTGTAGAGCAACTGCTTCTTCGCCCAGTCAAGGGCTTTAGTCCTCGTTCGCAACAGCGGTGCGGAGCACCTCTCTTGTCGAGTGTTGTAGCAGCAGTGGTACAATAGAAATTAGCTTTAGCAAACTCTAGAAAGGCAAGGGCGGTTAGCGCAGCGGTAGCGCACTTCCTTCACACGGAAGGGGCCACAAGTTCGAATCTTGTACCGCCCATGAGTTTCGCCCTTTGGCGGGCAAGCTTTCCCTGCAAGGTGTTGCTTCTATCTACAGGCTCCCTTGAGGAGGGGCCACTGGTTGTCTGACGGGCAACTTCTGACACACCCCCCTTTGCGCAAGTGCTTCGAGCTGGGTGGACTATGCAGCTACGGGAATCCCACTGCTGTAACCAGAAGCTAGAAGATATCGATTCATGAAACCCTTTGCCAATCCTCCTCAGCCATTGACTGCCAGCGAGTTTTTATCCCACTTAGAGGAGATAACGAGAGCTTACGAAGTCAAGACATCTATCATCACCTTCTACAGCAGAATTTGGAGCCAGGTATTCGACCTCAAATTTTCTAGGGGCCAATGGATTTTTGGGAACAGCCCCCACTGGAGAGCGCTTCTGGAAGCTAAGCTCCGGAAAAGCGAATACTATCCAATATCTTGCGTTGTCAGAACCTTCACTGACGAAAAGCACAAGCGCGGGGCTCCAAACAGCAAAACTATCTTGATCCCAACCAAAGAGCTGAGAATGTTTTTTCTTCCGGCTTCAGGTCAGGTTATTAAGCTAACTCCGGAGGAGTGCTTTGCCTGCCACAACACAGATGCCCAAACAGGAGAGCCACTCCCCATCAAGCAAGATGTCAAGTTCTTGTAGTGGCGGCAGTGAGAGTTGGGAAACCCTGTTGGGGCTAATCCTACAGGACCAGGGCTATTTGACCTCAATCAAGAGCTTGGCTCCAAGCGCAACAGGGATCCGTTGGGGGCGTCAGTCAACAAGTAGAGCAAGCCATCCGGCCCCTGACGCACATCCCGGATACGGCCGACAGCTCCCTCTAGGAGACGCTCCTCAGCCACCACCCGATTCCCTTCCAAAACCAGCCGTGCCAAATGCTGGCCAGCCAGTGCTCCCACAAAGAGGTTGCCCCGCCATTCGGGAAAGACGTCTCCCGTGTAAAAGGTCATGCCAGAGGGAGCAATGGAGGGGGTCCAGTGAAGCAGCGGCGAAGCCAATCCAGGAGCTGCTGCTAGTCCCTTGCCAACTGGTTCGCCGCTGTACTCGCGGCCATGGGTGATTAAAGGCCAGCCGTAGTTCACGCCGGGAGCGAGGATGTTGATCTCATCTCCCCCTTTGGGCCCATGTTCGTGTATCCAAATAGCCCCTGTTTCCGGGTGGCGGGCCATTCCCTGAATGTTGCGGTGGCCATAGGTGAAAATTGCTGGCAGAGCCCCTGCTTGCCCAACAAAGGGGTTGTCTTTCGGGATCCCGCCCGTGTCGGTAAGGCGCAACACCTTGCCTGCTGCATCCCCCAGATCCTGAGCCCGATCCCGTTCTCCGCGATCCCCAGTACTGATGTAGAGAAACCCTTCTTCGTCAAAGACCAAGCGGGAGCCGAAGTGCTGCTGGGCAGGCGTCTTGCGCTCCATGTCAAAAATCACTTCCAGGTCCTGGAGTCCCTTTTTCCCTAGGCGGGCCCGCGCCACTCGTGTCCCCCCTCCACCCGGCCCGGGAGCCGCGTAGGACAAGTAGATCCGGCCGTTCTCCGCGTAGTTGGGGTGCAAAGCGATATCCAGCAGTCCCCCTTGGCCGCGGGCAAACACCTCCGGCACCCCGGCTATGGGCTGGGGATCCAACCCTCGGTCGGTAACCCGCCGCAGGCGGCCCGGGCGTTCGGTAACTAGGATGGTTCCATCTGGCAGAAAAGCCATCCCCCACGGATGCTCCAGGCCGGTTGCCAAGGTTACCACCCGAAAGCGTTGCTTCGTTTTGGCTCTAGGCAGCGCTTGAGCGTGATCCCCCCGTTGCAGAGACATGACCGTTTTGGGGCTGACCGGATAGGCCCCTACGGCAACAGGGGCGGACAGCCCTCCCAAAAGCAGCAGTGAGGAGAGAAGCTTTATCACCGAGATCCTCATGGCGATTGCCGCCTCGTTTTCGCAATAGAGCTAAGGGCAGGCGTTGTTCTCTCCCGGCTTTAGGTTAGCCTTGAGGGCGGCAATCTGTCCCTAAACCATTAGACCTGTGGATCCCTCTCGAGACTTCCCAAAGCTCCTCGAAGAGTGCATAACCTCTACAGCCTCCTGAGGGCCCACGCCTCCCGCAAGGGTCTACAACAGCTCGACTCCGACCAGTGCCCCTTTGTCCTTACTCGCTCCGGCTTTGCCAGGATCCGGCGCTGGGCGGCCGTCTGGACGGGCGATAACCAGGCTGGATCCTTGAGCTCCTCGGCCCCAAACCCTCTCCTCTTGCTCGACAGCAACTAGGCACAGCAGATTCTGTTCTGTCCAGCCCAGTAAGGATCCCGCCCCTACTCAATTGCCCTCACCACTTCCAGCAGCTCGCGGTTGTCACGCTTGAAGATGGGCAGCCACTCCACATGCTGGTAGCGTAGGATCCCATGGCTGTCCACTACAAAATAGGCCCGCCGTATCCCCAGCAAGCTATCCACCCCGTACTGCTGGCTTACCCTCCTGTCCACGTCACTCAGCAGAGGGAACTCCAGCTTGAGCTGCTCGGCAAAGGCTTCGTGTCGAGAGATGGGGTCGCTGCTGATCCCCAAGATCTCACACCCTGCCGCCCGAAAAGCTCCCCAGTCCTCCCGAAAACAGCGCATCTCGCTCGTACACACCGGCGAAAAGTCTGCGGGGTAAAAAGCCAGCAGCACCTTGCTCTTGCCCCGATAGGCCCCCAGCGAAATCTGGGCCCCCTTAGGAACCCCTTTCCCAACCGCAGGCAGGCTAAAGTCGGGAGCTGGCATCCCAATCTCAATCCCCATTTGTCCGAATCCCCTCCGAACTCACTTTCTCAGTCTAGCGGTGGCCTGTTCCCAAAAGCCCCTTATGGGTCTTGACGGTGGGGGTGAGTGTGGGATAGGGTAGTGAAGCGCTGACAAGGCCACCAGGCCCAGCGCCCCAGAACC
>NZ_JANSHH010000003.1:0-82504 GCF_047461515.1 Synechococcus sp. W70.1 | reverse complement strand
GCGGAGCGCTTTGACGCGCATGATTCTAGTTTATCAGGGGAAACCTTGGATAAAATGCTGCGCCTTACATCCCCACCTTCAAAGGCGGGGCCTTACGGCGCTTTTTGGTAAAGTTCTAACAACACCACTTTGCTCCCAGCGCAAAAGCCGGCCCGCTTTGCTAGGAGCTGCGCAGCCGCCAGTATGACCAGAGCCATTCCATCGGATCCAGGAGCCCAGTTTAAACCGGTTGCAGGTGCCGTAACCGCCTCCCGTGGCTTCCGCGCTGCCGGCGTAGCTGCTGGCCTCAAGCCCTCCGGCGCCGCCGATCTGGCCCTGATTGTTTCCGACAGCGAGGCGGTAGGGGCTGGCGTTTTCACCACCAACCAGGTTAAGGCCGCCTGCGTCACCTACAACCAGAGCATCCTCGCCCAAGGCCAGCCGGTGCGGGCCATCCTCTGCACTGCCGGCCAGGCCAACGCCTGTACAGGCGAAGAGGGGGAGCGCAACAATGCCCAACTGGCCCGCTGGGTGGCAGAGCGGCTGGGGATCCCCTCCCACCAGGTGCTCACCGCCTCCACAGGGGTCATTGGACAACAACTGGAAATGGCCAAAATCGAGGCGGCCCTGCCCCACCTTATCGACCGCCTCTCGCCGGCAGGAGGAGAGAGCGCTGCCCGCGCCATCCTCACCACTGATCTAGTTCCCAAGAGCACGGCTCTGGAGGCTAACATTGACGGCTACACCGTCAGGGTAGGAGGCATCGCCAAGGGATCCGGCATGATCCACCCCAACTTGGCGACCATGTTGGCTTTCCTAACCTCCGATGCGGCTGTGGATCCCCCACTCTGGCAGCAGATCCTCAAAGAGGCTGTTGACCTCAGCTTTAACCAAATCACCGTGGATGGGGATACCAGCACCAACGACATGGTACTGGCTCTAGCCAACGGCCAAAGCGGGATCCCCACGGTGCAAGCGGGTACAAAAGCTGCCCAAACCCTAGCCGAGATGGTTGCCCAGGTTTGCATTCACCTAGCTAAGGCCATTGCCCGCGACGGGGAGGGAGCCACCAAGTTGCTGGAGATCCGGGTGCAAGGCGCCCCCGACGACCGGTCGGCTCGGCAGATAGCCCGCGTCATTGCCAGCTCTCCCTTGGTCAAGGCAGCAGCCTTTGGGGGCGACCCCAACTGGGGACGAGTGGCCGCCGCCGCTGGCCGAGCAGGGATCCCTTTTGACAGCCGCCTTCTGGAGATCCGGCTGGGAGATTTCCTGCTTTTAGAGAAGGGAATGCCCCTCCCCTTTGACCGCCAGGCCGCTCGCGAGTACCTCAAGGGGGATCCCGTCGTCTTCACGGTGGATCTCCACCAGGGGCCTGGTCAGGGCGTAGCCTGGGGCTGCGATCTCAGCTACGACTATGTGCGCATCAACGCCGAGTACACCACCTAGGCCGCTTGGCAAGCCCAAACTAGAAGCTGAGGCTCTCCCAGGAGACGTTGATGTCTTCCAGCAGCAGCGACTTGTTGTAAATCTCCAGGAGGATCAGCATGAAGATGCCAAACAGCACCATGAAGACTGCCATTAGAGGCGTGGTGCCCCAGCCGGGGGCTACTTTGCCGTATTCTGAGTTCAGCGGACGCAGCAGATCGCCCAGTCGGGTACGAATGGCCATAGTTCTCGCCGTAGGTTAAGAAGGAACAAAGCTGGCGGCGGATCCTCTAAAGACTCAATGCCGCAAGAACAGCCATCTTTAGATCACGCTACCAGAATCTGGCCCCACCCCTTTGCCGATAGCAATGAATCTTGACATCCCTTGTCCTTGCCAGGCAGAGGATTCCGTGCATGTCGCCGCTGAGGCGCAATGTTTTGTAAACTTGTGTAATACTCTAGAGAGACTCTCTCGGGATCCCAGCGATGGAAGCTAGCCTCTCCCTCATCGTGGCTATTGTGGCCACTACTATTGTCATTACCGCCTTTGCCATCTACACCGCCTTCGGACCTCCTTCCAAGAACTTGAAGGATCCCTTCGAAATGCACGAGGATTGAAGCCCGTTGTCTTGTTGCACTGCATGGCTGCCCGGCTGCCCTCCCATCTCACCTTCCACAAGTACCAGGGGTTGGGAAACGATTTCATCTTGGTGGACAATCGCCACCAGCCCCAGCCCTGTCTGACACCAGAAGAGGCCATTGCCCTCTGCGATCGCCGCTTTGGCGTGGGGGCGGATGGGGTCATTTTCCTGCTGCCGGGGCAGGAGGGGGCTGATTTCAGCATGCGCCTGTTCAACAGCGACGGCTCGGAAGCGGAGATGTGCGGCAACGGCATCCGCTGCCTGGCTCGCTTTTTGCAGGATCTGGGGATCCCCGCCCAGGATGGCGCCTACCAGATCCACACCTTGGCAGGGCGGATTGTGCCGCGGGTGCAGCCCGATGGCTTGGTAACAGTGGACATGGGGATCCCTCGCCTTTTGGCCCAGCAGATTCCCACCACGCTGGCCGGGCCAGAGGAAAAGGTGGTGCGGCAACCGCTCCCAGTGGCCGGGCGGGAGTGGTGGGTGACAGCAGTGAGCATGGGCAACCCCCATTGCGTGGTCTTTCTGGAGGAGGAGGGATCCTTGGAGAAACTGGACTTGGAAAGGGTGGGTCCCCTGTTTGAGCATCACCCCGCCTTTCCCGAGCGCACCAACACCGAATTTGTGCAGGTACTCAGCCCTAACCGCCTGCGGCTGCGGGTTTGGGAGCGAGGGGCAGGGGCGACGCTGGCCTGTGGAACAGGAGCTTGTGCCGCCCTAGTGGCTGCCGTCTTGGAAGAGCGGGCCGAGCCCCAGGCCACGGTAGAGCTGCCGGGAGGCAACCTGGAGATTCGCTGGGATCTTGACACCCAACACGTGTGGATGACAGGGCCGGCCCTGCCCGTTTTCCGCGGCACCACTGCCGAGTGAGCGCTTTCAGGATCCCAACCCCACTAGGAGAAGGGCCAGCAAGGTGAGAATCCCGTGGGCAGGGCTCCAGCCCTGGTGCCAGATCATCAGCACTGCCAGGCCCAGCCAGACCAGCCCCAGCCCTAGGCCGAGGCGTAGGAACAGAGGGGGAGCCCCCTGGTTGAGGGAGCGTTTGAGCCAGGGGAAGATCACCCCCAAGCCAAAGGCCAGCCCCACGGGGATCCAGTCCATCCAGCCCGTCCGCTCCCAGCCCAGCAGGTAGAAGCCACCCAGGCAAAGGCCAAAGCCAAAAAGCAGCACCCGCATGGCAGGATAGTCTTGCCGGTAGCTGGAGGCGCGGCTCCAAGCTCCCTCAGGCTTGCTTGGGCTCAACGGCTCGACCACAAAGCTTTCGCTCCACTCCGGCGCCGCTTCAGTTTGGCCACGGCACCAAAGGTAAACGTTGACTTTGCGCAGCCCCTGCAGCAGCGAGGCCTCTACAGCGCTGCGCACCACCTCCATCACCTGCTGTGTGTCCACCCCATCGCCGGGCAGCCGTTCCAGCAGCACATTCAGCACCTGACCCTTCAGCTCGGCGCGGCCAAACAGCCGCAGATCGGCTAGCTTGTAGTCAAGGATTTGGTTTAGGGTCTTGAGCTGGCGGCGCATGGATCTCGGCACCCAGCCGTCTCGACTAGAACCAGTTTAGCGGTCGGGGAAGAGGCAGGGGAAAAGCGGGATCCAAGGCATTGACATTCTCCCTGCTCCAAAGGGCAGGGATTCTTTACTCAGACAGCAGGATGGCTCCTGCCGGCTGAGCTACACAGAGCATGAGGCTGAAACCTCAGCCCTATGGGGGATGCCATAACCCCAACTACTGGGCCCAAGCCCAGATACGTTCTGCGAAGGTTGACTGCCCCCACCCCGTCCCGATGGAACCTAAACCCGCACCCACACCTATGCCCACGGCCTTTTGGCTTGTTCCTCTTGTTGCAAGCAGGACAGGTTTGAGAGCTGTACCGCTTATCTTGGAGCACTACTCTCATCCCCAGCCGTTCGGCCTTGTAGGTGATGTAGTGCCGGGCTTGGCCATGCACCATCTGGTGGATCTTTTGATTCGCCTTCTTGCCGTAAAAGGACTCCGTCCCGCTAACGCGAGTGGCAGACACCCTGATATTCCGAATGTCCCCAATTACAACGGTCTGGACGCCCCTTGCATACAGCGTCGAGACAAGTCTTGTAGTTTGCTTGTGCAAAATATCTCGAATCTGGTCATTTAACCTCGCCAGCTGCTTTCGCCCAGAAGCTAAAACTCTCCTGTAACGCCTTGAGCCACGCCTCTTTCTGGCAAGCAGCCTTGACAGAGTGGATTTCAGCTTGTTCTGGTAGCGGCGCTTGGATCGCAGCAGTCTACCGTTGGCAATGTAAGTCTGTTCCCCATCATGGGCAACGGCCAGGTGAACCTCACCCAGATCCACACCAGCGACACCGCCCTCTTCCTTCTCTCCTTTGGGCGGCGCATCAACTATCTTGTAGCAAGCCCTCAGCTCATACTGCTTGCCGTCCCAGTCGATTTCTACCCAGACAGGCGTATCCCAAACCCAAGGGATCACCAACGGCTCTTTACCCCTCCCGTTCGACAACCGCAACTTTCCATCTACAACCTTGATGGCTGAGGACTTCCACTGGATTTTGTAATAGTACCGTCGGCGTCGAGGTGGACGAGCGTTGGGATCCGTTTTGCGGCGTTCCCTCCAGGACTTCAGAGAGGCAAAGAAGCTTTGCACTACCGCGTCTGCGCTATGGGCATGCAGCCGGTTTTCAGGGTCATTTGGAAACCAACGCATGAGTGTGGCAGGTTTCAACCACAGCCCTTTCTTGCGGACGACCCGCCAAAAACTGACGAGTGTCTTGGAGTACAGCTTGCCTGCGGCTCTGCTCAAAAGTTGTAGTTGGTCTGAAACTCCCAGCTTGAGCTTGCGGACAAAGTACATGCAAAGTTGTCTTTCTGCTATCTAGGGCATCATACAAAAAGCCGCTCTCAACGGCAGGGCTTGAAACCCAGTTTTCTTGGTCAAATGCGCGTACGAATGCACTGGCGAATGCGGAGATTGGACTGGTCCAGGTTGGCAAACCCACTTAGAAGCGTGCCCCGACCGTCTAAAAGCAGCAGGGCGGCCTGGCGGCGAAAATCGATCCCGGGTAGCACTTCGGCGGCGATCTCCTGCAGCTTCTGGATGGCTGCCCCCTCGAAATCAACCGAGACATGGACAAACGGAGAAGCCAAGCGGGGATCTGTCGGCACGCTCTCGCGGATGGCCTGCAGAACCAGGTCTCGCACCAGCTGCAGCCCTCTGCCATCGATCAACACAACCTGGCGCAGCCGAGGGTTGTGCCCAAACTCCAGAGCCAAACTTGTCGAGAGGGCCTCTGCTTGGGAGCGGGTTTGGCGGTTGGTTAAGATCAGCGCCTGCAGGCCGTGGTAGCTGCCTAGGTCAAGGGGATCCCCGGAAATGCTTTCCAGCTTGAGGTCAAGGGATACGTTGGGACTGCCGTTGCTGGGGCAGTTGCCAGCCTGAGCTGGAGCCAACGGGCCCAAGAAGAGGAGAGCAAAGGTAGCAACCCCACAAGCGACAAGTCTTTTTGGAAAAGCAAGCAGGCAGCCGCAGCCAAGCAAAACTCGTTTCATAGCAGCAAGTTCTGGGGTGGGCTGGCCAAATCTTAACCAATCTTCATCTTTGGCCCTGGCGCTCCTGGTTGGGCTTCCCACCCCCGTTGGGTTGCCAGCCTGGGCCCATAATGGAAAGCAGTCTCTCGGGGGCGGCAGATAGGTATGGCTTCTGGCTCTTTGTTGGATGGCCTCAATCCCTCCCAACGCCAAGCGGCGCAGCACTTTTGTGGCCCTTTGCTGGTGGTGGCGGGGGCAGGTTCCGGCAAGACACGCACCCTCACCCACCGCATTGCCTACCTCATCCGCCACTATCGGGTAAATCCAGAGGAGATTTTGGCCGTTACCTTCACCAACAAGGCCGCTCGCGAAATGAAGGAGCGCATCGAGCAGCTTTTTGCCGAGCAGGAGGCGCAGGAACAATTTGGGATCCCCTTGGCGCAACTGGAGCCTGCTCAGGCCACCCGGCTGAAATCCAGTGTTTACCACCGTTGGATTAAGCCCCTTTGGATCGGCACGTTTCACAGCCTATTTGCCCGGATTCTGCGCCTGGAGATTGAAAAATATCGGGATCTCAAGGGACGCAGGTGGACTCGCCACTTCTCAATCTTTGACGAGTCTGACGCCTACTCTTTGATTAAAGAAATTGTGATCAATCGGCTTAACTTGGATGAGCGCCAGTTTGATCCCAAGTTGGTGCGCCATGCCATCAGCAAGGCCAAAAATCAGGGCTGGACTCCTGCGGATCTGGAACGCCACCAGCCCAATTTCCGCGGCCGCGTCCTAGCTCAGGTTTACGAGCTCTACGAAGATCAACTGGCGGCCAATAATGCCCTCGACTTCGACAACTTAATTTGGATCCCGGTGCAGCTTTTCCGCCAAAACGAGCAGGTTTTGGCCTACTGGCACCAGCGCTTTCGGCACATCTTGGTGGACGAATACCAAGATACCAACCGCACCCAGTACGAACTCATCCGGCTGCTAGTTACCAATGGGGAGAGCTGCCGCTCCAAGTGGGACTGGACCAATCGCTCCATCTTTGTGGTGGGTGATGCGGATCAAAGTATCTATCGCTTTCGCGGGGCAGATTTTACCATTTTGCTCGAGTTTCAAGAGACCTTTGGCGATGGCCTTCCAGACGACGACACCCACACCATGGTGAAGCTGGAGGAAAACTATCGCTCTACAGCTACTATTTTGAAGGCAGCCAACGTCTTGATCGAGAAAAACACGGAGCGCATCGATAAAATTCTCCGGCCAACTCGCCCTCCAGGCCATCCTATCGTTTGCTACCAGGCGGAGGACGAGATGGCAGAGGCTGAGTTTGTGGTCAACACCATTCGCAAGTTACACAGCCAAAATCCCAACTCTTCCTGGGGAGATTTTGCCATCCTCTACCGCACCAACGTCCAATCCCGCCCCTTTGAGGAGGTTTTGCTGCGGTGGGGGATCCCCTACACAGTGGTGGGCGGGCTGCGATTTTACGAGCGCAAGGAAATTAAAGATGTGCTGGCCTATTTGCGGGCCGTGCTCAACCCTGCCGACTCCTTTAGCCTGTTGCGCATTATCAATGTGCCGCGGCGGGGTATTGGCAAATCCACTTTGGACAAACTAACCGAAGCAGCAACTGCCCTCAATGTGCCTCTATGGGCTATCCTCTGCGACGAGGCTGCTGTAACCAAGCTGGTGGGACGCTCCGCCAGGCCGGTTATCCAGTTTGCCCAGTTCATCGAACATTGGCACAAACAAGTAGCGCAGGTTTCCGCTGCTACCCTTTTGCAAGAATTGCTGCGGGATTCTGGGTATCTAGCAGATCTCAAGGCCCAGGGCACGCCAGAGGCTGAGGAGAGAATTGCCAACGTGATGGAGCTCTACAACGCCGCTTGTCAATTTGAGGAAGAAGAGGAGGATCCCAGCCTCGAGGCTTTCTTGAGCGCTGTCTCTTTGGCTGCGGATTTGGACAATCTGGAGGAAGGGGCTGAGAAAGTTGCTTTGATGACATTGCACGCTTCCAAAGGACTGGAGTTCCCCGTGGTCTTTTTGGTGGGGTTGGAACAGGGCCTGTTTCCCAATTTCCGCGCTCTGGAGGACCCGGATGCTTTGGAAGAAGAACGGCGCCTTTGCTACGTAGGCATTACCCGCGCCCGCGAGCAATTGTTTCTCTGCTACGCCAGCAGGAGACGCCTCTACGGCAACTGCGAGCCCTCTCTATTTTTGAGTGAGCTGCCGCACAACCTGATCCAGTGGCAGAGAGGCGGCCCGCTGCAACCTCGCCGGGTAGCCGAACCCAGAGAGGCAGCTACTGGCTGGGAGGGATCCCAGCGCTGGGCGGTGGGAGATCGTTTGCAACACCCCAAATTTGGCCAGGGGCAAATTACTCACATCTTTGGCAGCGGCGACCAGGTTACCTTAGCTGTGAGATTTCCCGCGGTGGGCCAAAAAATTTTGGATCCGCGCATCGCGCCCATCCAAAAGCTCAGCTAGCGCTCTGGTCCAAAACGACTTTGGCAGCTTAACTGGCCAGAGCGTCTTTGAATCTGACCTGAGGACATTGGCCGGTGCAGGACTTGGGATCTGGCAAATAACTTCATAGACTAGAGCAAAGGGCTCATCGCCATGGTTTTGCTGCAACCAAAGCCGCCCCTGTGATCCCGGTTCGCCTGACCTTACGCAACTTTCTCTGCTACTCTCAGGCGGTTTTGGATCTGCGCGGGATCCACACCGCTTGCATTTGTGGTCCCAACGGGGCGGGCAAATCGGCTTTGCTTGATGCCCTTACCTGGGGCCTCTGGGGCCAGAGCCGGGCCAGCAACGACAGCGACCTCATCCGCAAAGGAGCTAGCGAAACCTGGGTGGAGGTGATCTACCGCTCGCGCGGACAGACCTACCGCGTCCTGCGCAGCCGCCACCTCTCGGGGGAGGGATCCCTGGAGTGGCAAATCCAGATTGGAGAAAGCGAGGGCCAAGCCCGTTGGCGCAGCCTTACCCGCCGGGGCCTGCGCGCCACTCAAGAGGCAATTGAAAGTCAGCTTGGCCTTGACTACGACACCTTTCTCCACTCCGCCTACCTGCGCCAGGGACAGGCCGATGCCTTTACCCTAAAGCGCCCCGGCGAGCGCAAGCAGGTCTTGGCGGACATGCTCAAGCTGGGCCAGTACGACTTGCTGGCCGAGCGCTGCCGCGAACAGGCCCGCAGCGCCAAGCTCAGAGCCGACCTGCTCCAACAGCGCCTGCGCAAGCTGGAGCAACACCCCACCGACCTCGAGCAAATCCAAGCGCAACTGGAGCAGCTTCAGCAACGGCAAACCCATCTGCAACAGCTCTTGGTGCAGCAGCAGCAGGAGTTGCAGGCTCTAGAGCGCGCCTACGAACATCGCCGCACCCTCCAGGAGCGGTACCAGCAGCTTGCCCACCATGTGCACAAGCTCAGCGCCAACCTGCACCACACCGAGCAGCAGTGGCGAGCGCAGCGGCAGCAGCTTTTGCAGTTGGAAGAGCTGGTTGCCAAAAGCGAAGAGATCCAGGCCGGCTACGAACGCTATCAAGCCCTGATGGCGCAGGATCGCCATCTCCACCATCTCTTCCAGCAGCAACAACAGCTGGTGCAGGAACGCCAAAAGCTGCAGGCCCAACAGGCCGAGCAACAGCAGCAATACCTGCAGAGGATGCAACAGCTGCAACAGGAATTGGCTGCCTGCCAGGTCCAGGCTCAGGCCGATGCCCAACTCCTGGCCGAACAGGAGCGCATTGAAAACGCCCTGTACCACTACCGGCAGGCCTATGAGCGGCTGCAGAGCTTGAACGAGGCTCAGGCTCAAGCGGCCACCCTCCTAGAGCAACAACGGCACTGGCAGGAGGAGATCCGCCGCGAGCGGGAACGCCTGCAAGCCCGCCTCCAGTTCCTCAAGCAGCATCTGCAAAGCCAGGAGAGCCTGGCCCAACAGCAGCAGCAACTGGCCGAGAAAATTGCCGCCGGAGCAGCGGCCCTGGCCGAGCTGGAACGGCAGCGCCTCTACCAGCAGCAGGTGCTGGAAAAAATCCAAGAGCGCCGCCTCTTTGTGCAGAAGCTGCAGGAGCGGCAGCGGGTTCTCCAGCAGCAGTGGCAACAGGAGGAGGAGCACTGCCGCCTGCTAGAGGATCCCTGGGAAACTTTCCCCCTCCAGAAGGATCCAAATTGCCCAGGCGCTGACCCTCCTGAACCCGGAGAGCCCTACTCTGTCCCTGCTTTGGCGGGGGTGAAGGCCGTGGCAGACAAAGCCACCCCCGAAGCAGCCTTCTCGGAGCAGCCTGCTGCGCCCGCACCGCCCGCCCCAGGGCTGGCCACGCCAGGATCCCAGCTCTGGGTTTGCCCCCTCTGCGCTCGCCCCCTCAGCCCCCCTTTGAGGGCGGTGGTGCTGCAAAAACACCGCCAGCGCCAAGAGGAGATTGCCGGCGAGCTCTTTGTCATTCGCGAGCAACTGGCGGTGGCCGACCGGGAGATCGGGCTGTTGCAAGAAGAAGCTCAGCGTCTTGGCCAGGAATTGGCCACCTGGGACGAGCGACTGCACCTCCAGGGGCGCCTGCAACAGCAGTGGGAGGCCGAGCAGGAGCGTCGTCGGCAGCTGGAGGCCTGGCGACTAGAAGCGGCAGAACTGGAGCAGCTCCTCAGCCAAGAAGCCTACGCCCAAGAGGCACGGCAGCAGCTTGCCCAGATCCAGCAGTCCCTACAGCAGCTGGGCTACGACGAGCGGGAACACGCCCTGCAACGAGCAGAGCTGGAGCGCTGGCGCTGGGCCCTGGGCCGCTCCCAGGAACTGCGCAAAGCCCAAGAGCGCCGCCCTCGCCTGGCCGAGCAAATCGCCTCCCTGCAAGCGCAGCTGGAAGCCCTGCGGCAGACAGCCTCCTCTGCTGCTCTGGCGGAACGGCTGGCCCAGATCGAGCAGGCGCTGGACCACCTTGGCTACGACGGATCCCTGCACCAGCAAGTAAAAGCAGAGCTGGCCCAGGCGCAACTGTGGCCGGCCCGCCTGCAAGCCCTCCAGATGGCCTGCCAGGAGCTGCCAGAAGCAAGAGCCCGCAGCCAGGTCTTGGCCCAACGCCTACAGGAAAGCCGCCAGCAGCTTGCCCAGGCCACCCAAGAGCTGGAAGCACTACAGCGACAGCTGGCGGAGCAGCCCGAGGTCTCACCTACTCACCTGGAAGGGATCCGCCAAGCCCTGCAGGAGCACCGGCAAGAGCTAGATCAGGTGCTCTCTCAGCTTGGAGCGGCCCAACAGCGGTTGCAGCAAGCCCTTGAGCGACAAGCAGAGCAAGCCGAGCTGGAGCAGCAACTGCAGCAAGCCCGCCGCCAGCAGCAGGTGTACCAAGAGCTGGCCAACGCCTACGGCCGCAACGGCATTCCTGCCCTGATCATCGAAAACGTCCTGCCGGAGCTAGAAGCCCAGGCCAACCAGATCCTGGGCCGCCTCACCCAGCACCGCCTGCAACTCCGCTTTGTAACCCAGCGCTCGGGGCGACGTTCGGACAAGCTAATCGAAACCCTCGACATCCTCATCGCTGATCCCCGCGGCACCCGCCCCTACGAGACTTATTCCGGGGGAGAAGCCTTCCGCATCAACTTCGCCATTCGCCTAGCGTTGTCTCGCCTGCTCACCCAGCGCGCCGGCTCTGACCTGCAAACCTTGATCATCGACGAGGGGTTTGGATCCCAGGACGCCACCGGGCGGGCCCAGCTACTGGCGGCCATCAACGCCATTGCCTCCGAGTTTGCCTGCATCCTGGTCATTACCCACATCCCGAGCCTGCAAGATGCCTTTCCCTGCCGCATTGAGGTGCAGCCTTCTCCCCAGGGATCCCGCCTCTCCATTCGCAGCTAGTCGGCTGAGGATCCGCCAGCCTGCCTCTGCAGCCAGGGGCAGCTAAGGCTCTCCTGCTTGGGCTTTTGCGCAGGGGTCGGCAGCCCCCCTGTCGCTTTCAATCCTCGTCAGGGGATCCAGAGTAAAGATCCTCCAGGCGGCTGCGGGCTTCCTCCAGGCTGGTTGCGCGAATAACCAACAAAGGCTCTTCCGTCAGGTTGCCGTCCGCATCCAAGAGCTCTGGGTGGGGCGCCTGTCGGCGAGCGCGACGCGGTGAGGCCTTGGGCTCTTCTTTGCTTAGAGTTACTACGTTAACCACCAGGTTGCGCAGCGCCACGAAGGCAATGGCCACAAAAGCAATGAGGTAGAGGATCTGCAGCATCACGAGTCAGAGGAGTCAGAAGAGGGGTGAAGTTGGCGAAAGCGGCGGCCTAGCTCGGCGCACTCCATCAGCAGGCGATGCCATTTTGCCATCAGGGCCGGGTCAATGCCAACTTCATTGTCCGATAACCGATAGAGAGCTTCCGCTGCTTGTAACTCCGCTTGGGCAGCCAAGACCCGCTCCAAGAGGGACTGCTGCACTTCTGGGCTGATGAAGTCCAGGGTTTCTTCTTGCAAAAAGCGACGGCAGCGCTCAAACCAGTAGTGGTAGTCTTCTAGCAGCGGCCCCAGAATCTGCCGCAACAGCTTGGCTTTGCTCATGCCTGGGATCTCTATTAGGATGGGAAAAATCTTAGCCGAACTTAACGTTCTCCCGCCAGGGATCCCTGGCTGGCCTCTAGCTGGGCTTCCATCTCCAGCATGAGGGCTTCGATCTGAGGCAGCAATTCCTGGGCTTGCTCTTGCCAGTAGCCCCGCTGGTGGGCCTCCAGCAGCCGCTCGCTCATATCCCGCAAGGCCCAGGGGTTGTGGCTTCGCAAAAACTGCTGCACCTGGGGATCCAATAGGTAGGCGCGGGCCACCCCGGCGTACATGAAGTCTGGCACGGCGTGGGTGGTGACATCGTAGGCAAAGAGATAGTCCAGTGTGGCGGCCATCTCAAAGGCGCCCTTGTAGCCGTGGCGCATCACGCCGGCAATCCACTTGGGGTTGACGACGCGGGCGCGATAGACGCGGTCGATCTCTTCGGCCAGGGTGCGGATCTTGGGGTTGTGGGGACGGGCGTGATCCCCGAAGTAGATCTGGGGGTTGCGGCCCTGGAGCGTTCGCACCGCTGCCACCATACCCCCCTGAAACTGGTAGTAGTCGTCCGAGTCGAGGAGATCGTGCTCGCGGTTGTCTTGGTTGTGCAGGACAACTTGCAGACGGGCCAGTTGCCGCCGCAGCGCTTCGGGGGCTGGCTCTCCCTCCCCCTCGGCCCAGTAGGCGTAGCCGCTCCAGTTGAGGTAAGCGCGGGCCAGATCCGCTTCCGTTTCCCAGTTTTGCGCCTCGATCAGCCCCTGCAGACCGGCCCCGTAGGCCCCCGGCTTGGAGCCAAAGATGCGCAGCCGCGCTCGCTTGGCTGCTTCTGAGGGGGGGATCCCTTGCTCCTGCCAGTACTGGGTATCGGCTAGCACCTGAGCCCGCAGGGGGTTGTCGCTTTCCGGCTCCTCCAGAGCGGCCACGGCCTGCACGGCCCGGTCGAAGAGGGCAATCAGGTTGGGAAAGGCATCCCGAAAAAACCCAGAAATGCGCAGAGTTACATCCACGCGGGGACGCCCCAAAACCGCTACAGGCAGGATCTCGATATCCACCACCCGTCCCCCATCCCAGCGGGGCCTGACCCCCAAAAGCGCCAGCGCCTCGGCCCAGTCCTCGCCACCGGTTCTCAGGGTGGAAGTTCCCCACACGGATAGGCCCAGATGGCGGGGATATTCCCCCTGCTCTTGCACGTAGCGCTCCACCAGCCGCTCGGCAGCCAGCGAGCCAACTTGCCAGGCTGTCGGGGTGGGGATGGCGCGGATGTCCACCGAGTAGAAGTTGCGCCCAGTGGGCAACACCTCCACCCGGCCCCGCGTGGGAGCGCCGGAAGGGCCGCTGGGCACATAGCCGCCATTGAGACCGCGTAGGAGGTTTTCCAGCTCCTGGGGAGTTTGCTGCAGGCGAGGGAGCAAGTCCCTCTCTATCCACTGCAGCACCTGGCTGGCTGCCGGCCCCGGCGGCGGATCGTAGGGGATCCCCTGCAGCCGTTGGGCAATCCAGCGGCGGGCTTGAGCTTCTAGGGCAGCTACCCCATCTCCGATGCGGCGGAAGTTCTCGCCCATGGAGCTAATTCCTCAAGTAAACGGCTGCCCCTAGGCCAACCAGCATTTCTTCGGGGGTAATTTTGCCATCTTGGTTGGTGTCGAGGGCATCGAAGACGCGATCTGCCCCCATCCACTCCTCGCGGGTGATGAAGCCGTCCCCATCCAGATCGTAGAGGCGGAAGACATCCTGGGCGGCGTGGGTAATCGTTTCCTTGGCGCCCTCCAGCTTCTGCAGCCGCTCGGCGAGCAGTTTTTCCAGCACCTCCAGCGCCTTGGAGAAGCCCTGGATCCCTTCCTCCAGCTTTTCCGAGGCCATGCGGTTTTCCCGGTGCATCTGATCGAAGGTGGCTCGGTCCATCACCAGGCGGGGAATGTCCATTTTCTTGGCTTTTTCCGGATCCAGCTTGCGCTCCAGGTGGCCTTCGGTGTTTTGCAGCTCCGCTAGCAGAGGCGGCGAGATGGTGAGCAGGTCGCAGCCGGCCAGCTCGAGGATTTCCCCGATGTTGCGGAAGCTGGCGCCCATCACCTCTGTTGGGTAGTCGTATTTGCGCAGATAGTTGTAGATCTGGGTTACCGACTGCACGCCTGGGTCTTCGGCGGGCGGGTAGCTCTCCCGGCCGGTGTGTTTCTTGTACCAGTCGAGGATGCGGCCCACAAAGGGCGAGATGAGGGTTACCCCCGCCTCGGCACAGGCAATGGCCTGGTGCAGGCCAAACATCAGGGTAAGGTTGCAGTGGATCCCTTCTTTTTCCAGGATCTCGGCAGCCCGGATCCCTTCCCAGGTGGCGGCAATTTTAATCAACACCCGCTCGGGATCCGCCCCTGCTGCCTTGTAGAGCTCGATGAGATGGCGGGCCTTGGCAACCGTAGCTGCCGTGTCGTAGGAGAGGCGGGCATCTACCTCGGTGGAGACGCGGCCAGGAATAATGGACAAAATGCGCACGCCAAAGGCCACCGCCAGTTGGTCGACGGCGTGGGCCACCACGGTTTTGAGGTCGGCTTTGGATCCCAGGTCTTGGCGAGCCTTGAGCAAAGTTTCATCGACAATGCCCTGGTACTGGGGCATTTGGGCGGCCGCTGTGATTAAAGAGGGATTGGTGGTGGCATCCCGCGGCTTAAAGGTCTCGATGGCATTGATATCCCCCGTGTCGGCCACCACGACGGTGATCTCTCGCAACTGCTCCAGCAGGCTCCTGCTCATACTCCCCTCCTTGGGCCTCGCGCTCCGCGGCACTTTGGCAACCTAGTCCCAGTGTCACCTATCTCAGTAGGGGATCCCGCTAGCCGTGAGATTGTCTTAATTCTCTTCCGCTCCCCCTCACGGCTCTTGCCGAGAAGGCTAAAATTCCATTAAGGCTTTTTCCCCTTTCTGCCCCTTTTTTTTGCAGGTGTACGTCTTGCCTTGCTGTAAGGAGGGATCGTCGTGGCTACGGAGACCCTGGTTAAGCCTTCTGTAACCCCAAAGCACATGCCCATGTACCGGGTGTTGCTGCACAACGACGATGTCAACACCATGGAGTACGTGGTGCAGGTGTTGCTGAAGGTGATCCCATCCCTGCTGCCGCAGCAAGCCACCGAAATCATGCTGGAAGCCCACAACAACGGCGTTGCCGTGGTTATCGTGGTGCCGCGGGAACCTGCGGAGTTTTATTGTGAGCAGTTGCGCCAGCACGGCCTCACCAGCTCGATTGAGCCGGAACGCTAGTTAGGAGCAGCGTGGGTGGGCCTGCTGATTGCGAAACTCAAGGTTTTTCCCTTTCCGCTGCGCCTGTTGCTGTTTTTGGGAATCCCCCTCTTGGCCTGGCTGCCGTGGGTCGGGCTAGGGGGGGTTCTCTTTGGGCAAGACTACCTTTGGTTGCCGCTGTATGCCCTGCTGCTCCTTTGGCTGTGGCAGTGGGGATCCGGGTTTGCCGCCTATGGCTTGGACAGTAGTTGGACTTGTCGGGCTGGGATCCTCTGGGGCTTGGGGATCGGTGCCGGGGGGCTTTTCCTGCTGTTTGGCCTGGAGGGGGCCCTGGGCTGGCTGAGCTGGAAGCCAGTGGAAGGGGGATCCCTGCTCGGCTATGGCTTGCTCGGGCTGGGGGTGGGCCTGGCAGTGGCGCTGGTGGAAGAGCTGTTGTTCCGCGGCTGGCTAGTGCAGGAAATGGCGTTGGACTACGGCTGGACAAGGGCGCTATGGGGATCCAGCTTTCTCTTTGCTTTGGCCCATTTCTTGAAGCCGCCAGCGGAGGTTCTTGTCACCTGGCCTCAGTTTCCAGGGCTGTGGCTGATGGGCCTGCTGCTGGCTCAGGCGAAAGCGTGGAACCAAAACAAACTAGGCCTCAGCCTGGGGCTGCACGCCGGCTGGGTGTGGGGCGTTACCTGGGTCAACAACTTGGCCTGGATCGAGTACACCGGGAGGGCGCCAGCGTGGCTCACCGGGATCGGCAACAACCCTCTGGCTGGGCTGATGGGCCTACTCTTTCTAGGCGGCACCTTCCTGGTTCTCAAGGGGTTGGCTGGCGGCAGAAGCTGAGCAACCTTCCTCTGCCCAAGGGCCGTTCTCATAGTAGGCGGCTACCCTCTCCTGGTCAGGCTGAGTCAGCAAGCTCACCCCCACCAGCACCGCTGTGCCGATGACCACCGCCGGGATCACCGGCAGCCAGCCCCCTGTCCAAGCTTTGGGCAACAGGCCCGAAAGCCACCCCAAGGTGAGGCTGCTGGAGACCAAAGCCCCGGCCACGGCTCCAGCGCGAGTCGCCCGCTTCCAGTACAAGCCGGCCATCAGGATGGGAAAGAGCATGGCATAGCCCTGAAAGCTCCAGGTGGCAATCTGGGCAATGAGCCCTGGCGGCCTGACGGCAATGGCAAAGGAAACTAGCCCAATCCCCAACACCACCCCGCGGCCCAACAGCTCCTCCTGGTGAGGGGAAAGCGGGCGCTTGAGAAAAGTAACCACCAGATCCCGCGTAACCAGGGAGCTGGCTGTAAGCAGTTGCGAGTCCGCCGTGGACATCAAAGCTGCTAGCGCTGCTGTAATCACCACCGCCGCCACGCCGCTGGGCAGGGTCTGCAACATCAGCGGCATGACCTGATCCGGCTGCTGCAGATCAGGAAAAGCCAGCCGGCCCCAGACGCCAATGAGGGCTGCCGGGAAAAACACCAGCAGAATAAGGAGCGGCCAGACCACCATCAGGGTTTGGAAGGGACGGGCACTCTTGGCCATGTAGAAGCGCTGGAAAAACTGGGGAAAAAGGGGCGTGGCCATGAAAAACAGCAGCTGGTTGCCAAGCAGCGTTTGCCAGCTCCAGCGCCCCTGCGGGCCGGGCAAGCTCAGCCAGGGATCCAACAGGCTGCCAGCCTCCTGGCCCCACCTCAAAGCCACTGCCACAAAAGCCACCCCCATCCCCAAAACCAAGATGATCCCCTGCACCACGTCCGTCCAGACCACCGCCTGGGATCCGCCAAAGAGGACATAGGCCAAGATCACCAAGGCCACTACCACCGCCAGAGGCCAATAGGGGATCCCCTCCCCCAAGACTGCAGCCAGCGTGCGCGCCCCACCGATAATCTGGATGCTGATGTAGGGAGCAGTAAACGTCAGGGCGCTCAGGCAATAAAGTAGGGCCAGGAGAGGGCTATTGAAGCGGTGGCCAAAAAACTCGGAAGGGGTAATAAAGCCGAAGTGGCGCGCTGCCAGCCACACCCGGTAGCCCACCCACAAAAACAGCCCCGAAATGAAGGCGGTGGTCACTCCCACCCCCAGGAAGATCCCTAGGCCGTGGGTATAGGCATCCGCTGGCACCCCAATGAAGGTAAAGGCACTGATCAGCGTCGCCAGCGTCGTCAAGGTTAGAGCCAGGGATCCCAGCCCTCGCCCCGCCAGGAAATAGCTGACCGGATCCTGGCCGCTATGGCGATAGCTCCAGAAGCCAATGGCCGCCAGCAGCAGCAAGTATGCCCCCACCACACCCAGACTCAAAACCGTGTTACTCATCTCCGCCTCTCGGCCAGCAAACGCGCACAATGTAGAAGTTAAGAGGTACCAACAGCAGGACAGCCAACCCCGCCAGCCAATACCAGGCCGGGATCCCCCAAAGCTGCGGCTGGGCAGAGCGGGATCCCACCCAGGTCAACAGCCACAGCAGGGGGTAAGCCCCCCACACCCAAGCCTGGCGCACCTGTCCAAACCGCAGTGGCCTGGCTTCCTGAGGGCCACCCGCGGGATCCAACCCTGACATTTGTCCATCTCCTGATTTTTTGCCGATTATTAAGATACAGCCACTGGTGCAGACAATTGTCCTTCTCCAGTTCTCCTTCACCTCTCGCCCTCAAGAGGGAGCCTTGGCCAAGCCGCGGAGAAAGGGAGCGGCCCTATTGGCTCGCTTGGGCGCGGGTTAGAGGGATCGGCCCCCACCGCCTCAAGCGGCTGGCGGAGTTTTTTGGATCCTTGGAGCGAGCTTGGCAGGCGGACGCCCTGGCCCTACAGCAGGTGGAGGGCATTGGCCCCACCCTGGCAGAGGCGATTGTTTCCGCCCGTCCCGCCCTCGACCCTGGGGAGATCCTGGAGCAAGCTCAAAAGCCGGGGATCCCCTTCCTAACCCCTGCGGATCCCGGCTATCCCCCGCTGCTGTGGGAGCTGCCGGATCCGCCGCCTATTCTCTACGTCCTGGGAGAATGTCCTGACTGGCAGCAGCCGGCCATTGCCGTTGTCGGCACCCGCGCCCCCACCGCCTACGGTCGGCAGTGGACCCAGAAAGTCAGCGCCGCCCTAGCGCAAGCCGGCTGTGTGGTGGTGTCGGGATTGGCCACGGGGATCGACGGCATCGCCCACCAGGCCTGTCTGGAGGCAGGGGGCAAGACGGTGGCTGTGCTGGGAACGGGGGTGGATCAGGTTTACCCCGCCCATCATCGCCCCCTCTACCAACGCATCCTGGAGCAAGGGGCCGTCCTCAGCGAGTATCCCCCTGGCACGCCGCCGGCCAAGGAGCACTTTCCCCAGCGCAACCGCATCATTGCCGGCCTCTGCCGCGCCACCTTGGTGATGGAGGCCCCAGAGCGTTCAGGAGCGCTGATTACTGCTCAGCTCGCCAACCACTACGGTCGGGAAGTGTACGCCCTGCCAGGGAATATCGACACGGCGGCAGCCCGTGGCTGTCTGCAGCTCATCCGCAATGGGGCAGGCATGATCCTGGGGATCGAGGATCTGCTCAAAGAGTTGGGCTTGGTTCCAGGATCCCCGCCCCCAGAACAGCCTGCGTCCCCTGGCCCCAGCGATCCCCAGCAGCAACTCCTCTGGCAGATCCTGGGCAATGAGGTCCTCAGCCTCGACGCCCTAGCCCAAGCCACCCAGATGGACATGGCCACCCTTTCCAGCACCCTGCTCCTCATGGAACTGGAGGGGTGGCTGGTGCAACTGCCGGGGATGCGCTACCGGCGGGCTCGCTGAGGTTGGATCCCTGCACCGCTTCCCCGATGGGAGCACGGCAAGTGGGATCCTCGTGGCGGGGGTTGTTCACATGGGTGCTGACGGGGTAGGCGGCCATGGCCTCTGCCGGGTAGGGGCGGAGCAGGGGCAACAGCCACTTGGGATCCTGCACCTGGGGATCCAGCCAGAGGTCGTAGTCGCTTTCTAGCAAAATGGCCGGCATCCGCTCGTGGAAAAGCCCCATCAGCCGATTGGCCGGCGTGTTGAGGATGGCGCAAGTTTCTATCTCCACCCCTTGTGGGCTGCGCCAGCGCTCCCAAATGCCGGCAAAGGCAAACACCGGTCGATCCACCAGGTAAAACCAGTAGGGTTGTCGCTTGGCCGTGCCCTGGTCGGCCCACTCGTAGAAGCCATCTGCCGGGATCAGGCAGCGGCGGCGGCGGAAAGCCTCGCGGAAAGAGGGCTTCTCAGCCACCGTCTCAGAACGGGCATTGATCCAGCTAGCCTGGGGAGCTCGGCTCCACCTGGGGATCAGGCCCCAGCGGAACTGGGTTGCCTTCCGTCCCAGCTCCGTTGAGGCCACCACTGCCAGCACCGGCTGAGAAGGGGCGATGTTGTAGCGGGGCTGGAGCGCCGGCCATGACTCCATCTCGATTTGAAAATGCTGCTGCAGCAGTTCGGGGGCCGCCGCCAGGCTGAACCGTCCGCACATCCAGAATCCTCAGACCTTGGTGGAAATGCCTAGCAATTGTAGGATCCCGCGCAGAGGGATCTCCACGTACTCGGGGCGGTGGTTGAGCTCATAGCCCAGCTCGTCAATAGCTTTCTCCAGCAGATAGGCATCCAACAACACTTCCAGCTCCTGCGGGCTGCGGGGCAGAAAAGCCCCTTGGGAAGCCACCTGCAGATATTCGGCCAAGAAAGCAGCACAAACCCAGCGGTACCAAAACTGGGCCCAGCGCCCCATGTCAGGGCACTTGTCTCCGCAGACCAGGCCGCTTTCCAGTTGCTGGCGCAAGGCAATGTGAACAGCGTAGTGGAAAGAGCGCAGCATCGCCACCACATCCCGCAGGGGGCAGCGTTTGAGGCGGCGCTCCCCCAGGGATCGTCGCGGATCGCCCTCAAAGTCAATGATGAAAAAGTCCTTGCCGGTAAACAGCACCTGGCCCAGGTGGTAATCCCCGTGGCAGCGGGTGCGCAAAGCCGTGATCTTCCGCTCCAGGATCAGGCGGAAGCGGCTCATGATCTCCCCTTCTTGGTCGTAAACCGTCCGGGCTAGCTTGGCCTCCAGCTCTGGCAGGTTGGGGATCTGCTTGGCTAAGACGGGAAACACCTGGCCCACCAAGTTGCGCAGGGATTGGTAGATGGAGCGCTGGTAAAGGCTGGAGAAAGGCTCCGGCGCAAAGTCTTTGTTCTCGGTGTCAGCGGCCAAGGCAAGGTGGAGTTCGGCGGTGCGCTTGGCTAAGATCCGCACCGACTCCAGGTAGCTGCCAATGGTGGCATAGGCCAGCTCCGGCAGGGGAAGCTGCGCAAGCTCTAGGAAGGAGCCCTGAGGCACCGGCACCGCTTCCACCGTTGCATGGTGGACGAGCACGGTTTCGAAGAACTGTTCCAAAGTGTCCAGGGTGTAGTGCCAGGCATCTCCCTCGTTGGGGATGTACTCCTGCAAAATGGCCAAGGTAATCTCAGAGCCTCGCGTCCCGCGGCGACGACGATACTCCAGGGATCCCAACAGCCGCGGCACCCGCACCTGGGGATGGTGCTCTAGCAGGTAGCGGCCAACCTCCAGCTCCGGGTTTACCCCCTCAGCCACCCGGCGGTAGAGCTTGAGGAGGTACTGGTTGCCGTAGACCACCGAGGTGTGGCTCTGCTCCGCCTTGAGGAGGCGGGGCTCCAAGCTGGGGTCGTACTCAAGCGTGGCAAAGCTAGTGGCCCAAAGCTCTCCCCGACCGTGGCGCAGACGGCTCTGCTGCACAATCATCTGTAGCAGACCCAACAAGAAGGTCTTATCAGCCAGAGCGTCGAAGATCACTTCCGTTGGCTCCCCGGCCACTTGCACAGGGAGGATGACTGCCTGGGGCGCCTCTACGCGCAGGTGTACGGCTGCTTCTTGAGTGGCATAGCCCACGGGTAAAGAGTAGAGCTCTGTGTCTCCCTCGAGGAACTCGGCCTGGAGAAGCAAGATCTGGCTTCGCAGCAAGGGATCCCCTTCTCGACGGCAAGGGATGGCCTGCAAAATGTGGATTGACTGGAGCTGGCGGTTTTTGGAGCTGAACCACTGACAGCGGTAGAGGTAGTCTCCCAAGACGGCCTCCACCTGCTTCTGGTTTTCCCCTTGAAAGAGGCTCTCCCAACTACCATCTTGAACAACCAGCGTGGCCGGGCGAGCCTGCTCCTCTGGCCTGCTAGGGCTGAGGTGAATTTGCTTCGTTTTGGTCTCGAGGGAGAACCAGTAAAAAGAGTGGGGGCCCAGCGTTAGGAAATAGGGCAGCCGCCCAATGGGGGGAAACTCGGTGCGCCCAAAGATCTCCACTGGGATCAACCCTTCCCACGGGGACAGATCCAGCCCCACCCACTGGGCGTAGCGCGAGAGATTGGCCACCACCAGGATGCGCTCGTCGCCGTAGGCCCGCACAAAGGCCAGCACCTTGCGGTTTTCCGGGTGCAGCACCTCAAAAGAGCCGCGGCCAAAGGCCTGGAAGCGCTTGCGCACGGCAATCATCCGCTTCATCGTCCACCAGAGAGAATGGGGGTTATTCCGCTGCGCTTCCACGTTGACGGCTTCGTAGTGGTACTCGGCGTCGATGATGACGGGCAGGTAGAGCTTCTGGGGGTTGGCCCGCGAAAAGCCAGCGTTGCGGTCAGCGCTCCACTGCATGGGGGTGCGCACGCTGTTGCGATCCCCTAGGTAGATGTTGTCTCCCATGCCAATCTCGTCGCCGTAGTAGATCACCGGCGTCCCCGGCAGGGAAAACAGGAGGCTGCTCATCAGCTCAATGCGGCGGCGGCTGTTGCCCAAGAGAGGAGCCAAGCGGCGGCGGATGCCCAGGTTGATCCGCGCCTTGGGATCCTTGGCGTAGACCTGGTACATGTAGTCCCGCTCCTCGTCAGTGACCATCTCCAGGGTGAGCTCGTCGTGGTTGCGCAGGAAAATGGCCCACTGGCAGGTTTCGGGAATGGGAGGGGTTTGTTGCAGGATGTCAACGATGGGGAAGCGATCCTCCATCTGGAGGGCCATAAAGAGCCGTGGCATGAGGGGGAAGTGGAACTCCATGTGGCACTCGTCCCCATCGCCGAAGTAGGCTACGGCATCTTCCGGCCACTGGTTGGCCTCAGCCAGCAGCATGCGGTCGGGGTACCTCTGGTCGATGTGTCGGCGCAGAGCCTTGAGAAAGGCATGGGTTTCTGGCAGACTCTCGCAGGAGGTGCCTTCCCGCTCGTAGAGATAGGGCACGGCGTCCAGCCGCATGCCATCTACCCCCATGCTCAGCCAGAAGTCCACCACCTCGAACATGGCTTTTTGCACGGCGGGGTTGTCGTAGTTGAGATCTGGCTGGTGGGAGTAGAAGCGGTGCCAGTAGTAGGCTTTGGCCACCGGATCCCAGGTCCAGTTGGAGGTTTCAAAGTCCTGAAAGATGATGCGGGCCTCTTTGTACTTTTCGGGGGTATCGCTCCAAACGTAGAAGTCGCGCTCGGGAGTGCCGGGAGCAGCTCGTCGGGCCCGCTGAAACCAGGGGTGCTGATCCGAGGTGTGGTTGAGGATAAGCTCGATGATGACGCGAATCCCCCGTTGATGGGCAGCATCCAGAAAGATCTTGAAGTCTTCTAGAGTGCCCAGCTCGGGGTTAACGTTGGTAAAGTCGGAAACGTCGTAGCCGTCATCCTTTAGAGGAGAAGGAAAAAACGGCAGCAGCCAGACGGCTGTAATCCCCAGTTCTTGCAAATAGTCCAGCTTTTCGGTCAAGCCCTGGAAGTCGCCCACGCCATCGCCGTCACTGTCAAAAAAGGCGCGCACCGGTAGCTCGTAGATGATCGCGTCTTTGTACCAGAGGGGGTTGGAGGTTAGGGGAGAGACGATGCTGCGCAGAAGAGCTTGGCTCATCATATCGGCAACAGAGACAGGATTTAGACACCGCTCTGAAAGGATCTACGAAACGCTAGCAAACATTCCCGTTTGCAGCAGGGCAGTTTTGCCGTGTTTCTGCTTTCTTCCTGCTCCCACGACCCGTAGCTAGTAGTAGGTAAGGACTCCGTCCCGCATACGCGAACAACACCTACCACCCCGCCAGAGGGATCTCCCCAGGCGTGACTTCCCGTCGAGCTGACGGTAGTTGCTTCTTGCTCTTGCTCGAGCACACAGGCTGAGGACGGAGCCAACTTTAGCCTAGGCAGAGTGCTTACCAGAAAAGATGCACTTGCAGGTCTACTAGCGCAGCTAATCCTCGCTATGCTACAGGGTGGCGGCTTGTCCCGTGAATAGAGAGCCCCTGCTCCGCTTCCTCCAAGGGAAACTCCCCGTAGACCTCGCTGCTGTTGTTGGGGCTTTCCTGCAGGCGGACGCGGTGCAGGCGCACCCCTAGCTCCCGCAGGGGCAGAGTCAGCAGCCGCTGGATGTAGAGGGCGATGTTTTCCGCAGTGGGCACCACCTGGGCAAAGTAGGGAATGTCTTTGTTTAAGAAGGTGTGATCCAGGGGTTTGACCACTTGCTCCTCGATCACCCGCTGCAGAGCCGCCAAGTCTACGATCATCCCCGTGCGCGGGTCGATGGATCCCTTGACGGTGATCTCCAGGCCATAGTTGTGGCCGTGGCCATGGGGGCGGGCGCAGAGGCCATAGATGGCAGTGTTCTCCTCCAAACTTAGGTGATCCAAGGCCAAGCGATGGGCGGCGCTAAAGTGGGTGGCAACGGTCAGGTAAGCTTCCATGGCTTCTCCTCGGTATTCGGCCCAAAGGTGGGGATCCTCGTAGAGGCGCACACTGGCTAGCGGCAGAGCATCGGCCAGGCGCTGCCAGATGGCGTAGGCAATGAACTCGGTGGTGGGCAGGGTCTGGGCAAACTCTGGCCAAGCTTCGTTGAGGTAGGCCAAGTTCAGCTCCCGAATTACCCGCTCCTGAATCACCCGCTTCACCTGCGAGAGGTTGAGCACCATGCCGTACTCGTCTACCTCCCCCGTCAGGCCCACCTCCAGCACGTAGTTGTGGCCGTGGCCGGGAAAGCGGGCATGGGGGCCGAAGCGGGCCAGGTTCTCGGCTTCCGAGAGCTCCGGCAGCCAGTAGCGGTGGCTGGCAGCAAATTGGGCGCGGCGGTAGATGGTACAGGTTCTGGACATGAAGGCTATGAATCTGTATAAGGAGCCCCCCTTCAGCATAAACTCCAAACCGGCACTGTCCCCGCGGCGAGGGATCCCTGGGCCTATCTCGACGCGCCTTCCTATAGCGCCTCGGGATAGATGGCTAAAATCTCGTCCTGATGGGACTAGGAGTGTGTCAACCTGGTAAAGGTAGGGAAGTCTTCGGGTCGCAGGGAGCGGCAGACGAGGGAGCGGCTGTGGTCTATCGGGTTGGGCTATTGGGGCTGGGTACTGTCGCCACAGGCGTAGTCGAGATCTTACAGCGCCCTCCTCATCCTCTGTTGCAGGCAGTTGAAATTGCGGCGGTGGGAGTGCGTTCCCTGGACAAGCCGCGGCTGGTGTCGATTCCGCCTGAGCGCCTGACCACTGACCTCGAGCGGATTGTCTCGGATCCAGAGATTGACGTGGTCATTGAGCTCATGGGCGGCCTGGAGCCGGCTCGCAGCCTTATCCTGAAAGCCATTGACCACGGCAAACCGGTGATCACGGCCAACAAGGCGGTCATTGCCCGCTATGGGATGGAGATCTTTCAGGCTGCCGCCCAGGCCAGGGTGGCCGTGCTCCTGGAGGCAGCGGTGGGGGGTGGGATCCCCGTCATCCAGGCTTTACAGCAGTCGCTGCGGGCCAGCCGCATTCAGGCGGTCTGGGGCATCATCAACGGCACCACCAATTTCATCCTTAGCCAGATGGCCCAGGAGGGCAGCTCCTTTGCCGAAGCGCTGGCCCAGGCCCAGGCTCGCGGCTATGCGGAGGCCGATCCCAGCGCCGATGTGGAAGGATGGGACGCGGCGGATAAGATTGCCATTTTGGCCAGCCTGGCTTTTGGGGTCGCGGTGCCGCGGCAGGCCATCCCCTGCGAAGGGATCGGCAGCATCAGCCCCACCGACCTCCGCTATGCCCGCGAGTGGGGCTATACCTTTAAGCTTTTGGCCATCGCCCAGAGGACTGAGGGGCAGGGAGCGGAAACAACCTTGGACATTCGCGTTCACCCCGCGCTGCTGCCCGTTACCCACCCCCTAGCCAACATCCACGGGGCGGACAACGCCGTCTGGGTGCAAGGGGATCCCTTGGGGCAGGTGGTGCTGGCTGGGCCAGGGGCGGGCCGGGGGCCAACGGCCAGCGCTGTGGTCGGGGATCTGCTCACCCTGCTTGCCCACCTGCAGACAGGGGCCCATCTCCCCAATCCTCTGTGGGGATTGCCTGCCTCTCCCCCTATTGCCTCGCTGCTGCCGCTGGCGGAGGTGCAGTCGGAGTTCTATGTGCGGGTGTTGGCCCAGGATCGGCCAGGGGTGATGGGGGCCATTGGCACCTGCTTTGGCCGCCATGGGGTGAGCCTGGAGAGCATCACCCAAAAGGAATGCCACCAGGAGCTGGCGGAGATTGTAATCCTCACCCACACCGTGCGCGAGGCCGACTGCCGCCAGGCGCTGGCCGAGATCCAACAGCTCCCCCAGGTGGCTGGGATCCCCAGCCTGTTTCGCGTGTTGCGCTAGCAAGTGGAGGAGGACAGACACCGTGGAGGCGGCAGTGGATTTTGCAACCCCCGAACTCCTCAGAGCCGAGGTGGTCGTCCTTGGGGCGGGCATCAGCGGTCTCACCCTGGCCTGGCGCCTGCGGCAGGGTCTATCGGCTAGAAGTAGCTCCGCTCAAGTGCTCTTGGCCGAGGCCAGCTCCCGCGTCGGCGGCTGCATTTCCACCCAGTCCAAAGACGGCTACCGCTGGGAGGAAGGCCCCAACAGCTTTACCCCCACCCCTGCCCTGCTCAACCTCATTGCTGAGGTGGGCCTGACCGACCAACTGGTGCTGGCCGATGCCAAGCTGCCCCGCTACATCTACTGGGAAAGGGAGCTGCTGCCGGTGCCGCTTAGCCCCGCGGCAGCCCTGGGCTCACGGCTGCTCAGTGTGGGCGGCAAGCTGCGGGCTCTGCAGGGCCTGTTGGGGTTTGTCCCGCCGCCGCCAGGGCACGAGGAAACGGTGCGGCAGTTTTTCCAGCGACAACTGGGATCCGAAGTGGCCGAGCGCCTAGTGGAGCCCTTCACCTCAGGAGTCTATGCCGGCGACCCAGATCAACTCAGCGCTGTGGCGGCTTTCCCGCGGGTAGCTGGCCTAGAGGAGCGCTACGGCAGCCTCTTTGCTGGCGCCCTGCAGGCTCTGCGCCAACGACCCCAGCCTTCTCCCGTAGCCATCCAACCCCCGCCCAAACGCGGCCAACTGGGCAATCTGAGGCAGGGGCTGCAGCAGTTGCCAGAGGCCCTAGCCCAAAAGCTGGGCGACAGCCTGCGGCTGGGTTGGCGAGCGGTGCAGCTTAAGCGGGAGGGAGAGCTCTATTGGGTGGGCTTTGAGACGCCAGAGGGATCCCGCTGGGTGGCTGCTCGCCAGGTGGTGCTGGCTCTCCCCGCCTATGAGGCTGCTGCGCTGCTGCAGGGGCTCAACCCCCCAGCCAGCCAACTCTTGGCGGAGATCCCCTATCCGCCGGTAGTGGTGGTGGCTCTGGCCTATCCCCAAGAGGCCCTGCCCCAGCCGCTGCGGGGCTTTGGCCACCTCATCCCTCGCTCCCAGGGCCTGCGCACCCTGGGCACCATCTGGGCTTCCTGCCTTTTTCCCGAGCGCGCTCCCCAGGGCTACCACAGCTTCCTCAGCTTCCTCGGCGGCGCCACCGATGCTGCCTTGGCCCGCCGGCAAGGGATCCCACCCATCCCTACGCTGTCTCCTGAGGAGCGAGCGCAAATTGCCCACGCCGAGCTTAGCCAGGTTCTGCTCACCCGCCGCGTCGAGCCCATCTACCTCGGGGAACGCCTATGGCCCCGCGCCATCCCCCAGTACACCCTCGGCCACCGGCAGCGGATAGCCCAGGTGCAGGCCCACCTGGCCTCCCAGACGCCGGGGATCTGGGTGTGTGCCAACTACCTGGATGGCGTAGCTCTGGGCGATTGCGTGCGGCGAGCTGAGGCCCTGGCGCAGCAGCTTTTGTCCCAGGCCTAGTCCTCCGCTAGTGGCCCATGGGTCGCCCCTACACGGCGCTGCTTTTGGTTCCCACGGGCATCGGCGCCCGCGTGGGTGGCTTTGCCGGCGATGCCCTGCCGGTGGCCCGCGCTTTGGCGGCTGCTGTCGACTGCCTCGTCACCCATCCCAATGTGCTTAACGGCGCCACCCTGTTTTGGCCCCTGAAGAACGTCCTCTATGTGGAAGGGTACGGCCTGGATCGCTTCTGCGCCGGGGAGTGGCACCTCAGGCCAGTGCGGCAAAACCGCGTCGGCGTCATCCTGGATGCCGGGATCCCAGAGGACCTCCGCCAACGCCACCTGCAGGTTTTGCAGGCCGCCCAGGCCACCCTGGGGCTGGACATTGGCCCCTGGCGCTTGACCCCTCGACCCTTAGGCGTTTCCGTCAGCTTTTCCCCTGCCGGGGCCAGCCAGGGATCCCTGGCCCAGCCGGATGCGCTTTTGGAAACTGCCCAAGAGCTCGTCCGCTTGGGAGCTGAGGCCCTTGCCGTGGTGGCCCGCTTCCCGGACGACCTTGACTTTAGCCAGTACGAGCAGGGGCAGGGGGTAGATCCCCTGGCCGGAGCCGAGGCCATCCTCAGCCACCTGGTGGTGCGGGAGCTGGGGATCCCTTGTGCCCACGCTCCTGCTCTCTACCCTGATCCTGACCCTAAGCCGGTTCACCCCCGGGCTGCCGCTGAAGAGGTGGGGTTTACCTTCCTGCCCTCGGTTTTGGCGGGGCTGAGCTACGCCCCCCAGTTTATCAGAAGGGGGGATCCCCCCCAGCCGGGCGACCTGACGGCCGAGCAGGTGGATAGCGTCATTGCCCCAGCCACTGCCTTTGGCGGCCCCGGCCTGCTTTACCTAGCTAGCCGCCCCCGCCCGCCCCTGTTTATCGCTGTCGAAGAAAACGCCACGGTGATGCAGGTCCACCCTCGCCAGCTGGGGATCCCCCATGTGGCAGTTAGCTCCTACTTAGAGGCCATTGGCGTGGTGGTGGCCCACCGGGCTGGGGTGGCACTATCTTCCCTAAGACTGCAGGTCTAGGCCAGGTTTTGGCCCAGAAACGGCAAGAGACTGATGAGCAGCAGGCCCAGCGTGGCCAGCGACCCGACCAAGAAGGAGAGGGAGCGCCCGATGGGAATGTCGCCAATGTAGAAGAAGTTGTAGAGCAGCCGCGCCAGCAGAAACACGCCGCAGAGCACGGCCACCCCTTCATCGCCGCTGAGGCCAAACAGCCAGGGATCCGGGTGGGGGCCGGTGATGTAGGCTACTAGAGCTGAGGGCGCAAAGGTGCCCAGGGCCTCGAAGCCATTGGCGTGGGCCCAGGTAGCCCGCTGGCCGTAGGGAGGCAGCCGGTCGAACATCGCCCGGGGCGCATGGGGATCGTAGCCGACGCGGGCGCGGGCATAGCCCACCACGCCCATAGGCAGGTACACCAACAGGATGGCCGCTGCGATGGAGAACAGAGGAATGGCTTGCAGGGGGAGGTTGAACACCATAGGCAAAAGCAGCAAGGTGAGGGGGAAAAGCCGCACTGGCACCTTTTCCAGGCTAGCGGCTCTGCCAGGCGCTAGGTGGAGGTTTCTGGCAACATCGGGCTAGAGGAAGCCAGCAGGTAAGCCCCGATGGCCTCTAAGCTGGGTGGGTGCAGAAAAGGGACGGTGACAATGGCCTGCTGGGGAAAGCGCTGGGGCAACTGGGCCAGGATGGCCTGGTGGCGGCGCCGAAGAGCTGCACCAAAGGGGGTGGAATCCTCCGGCCACACGCGGTTGAGAACGGCATAGGGATGAGGGATCCCCAGGGCATCCAGTTCTGCCAGAAGGCGCTCAGTTTCCGCCAGAACTGCCTGTTCGGGGTTGAAGACGGGGATAAAGCTAGCAAACTGGGGATCCCGCAGCCGCTTTTGGAGCTGCCGCACCTGGGCCAAGAGATCCCGCAGCCGCTGCGCCCATTCCGGCCGGCCCACCAGGTCGCGGTACTTTAGCCACAGCTTGAGGGCCAGGCTTACCCAGCCTTCCAGGGCCTGCGGCATCTGCAAAAAGCGCAGGAGATGGCCGGTGGGGGCTGTATCCACCACCACCAGGTCGAACTGGCCGCTTGACTCCTGTTGCAGCACCGTCAGCAGGGCCATCACCTCGTCCAGGCCCGGTGGAGCCATGTGCAAAAGCTGCCGCCAAGCCTGTGGGTCGTACTGGATTTCTACGCCTGCCATCCCCTCTCCTGCCAACATGGCCGCCACCTCTTCCAGGTACGCCTGCCGGAAGCGCTCCAGCACCGCCGCCGCCTCGATCTCCTGGCCCAGCAGGTTGGGCAAGAGAGGGAGCGGCTCCTGTCCCAAGGTCACTTGGAACAGATCTCCCAAGGAGTGGGCCGGGTCGATAGAGACCAGCAAGAGCTGCTTGTCGGGATGGCGTTTGGCCAAGTTCCAGGCCAGGGCCCCAGCCACCGTGGTCTTGCCCACCCCGCCCTTGCCCCCTACCAAGAGCAGGCGGATCCCTTGGGCCAAAAAATCCGGAAGGCCCAAAGCCTGGCTCTGCCCAGAGGCCATCCCAAGGACTCTGTCCTGCTGGGGCGAAGGGGAGAGTTCTCCCGGGGCAGGGATCCCTTCCAACCGCGGCAGCACCTCCTGCAAGGGACGAAGCTGCTGCACCAGTTTGTCCAGCGCCGCCGGCCCAATCGGCTCTTCCAGTTGATAGGGACAGACCCAGATGGGGTAGCCAGCCAACTCCTCTTGGAGCGTTTTTAGCCAGAGCCGCTGCTCCTGCTGGCGGGCCAGGTAGATCCCTTCCAGGAGAACCTGGTTGACCAACAGGCCGCCAATGGGCACTCGGCGGTTCAGCAACTGGCAACAGAAGCGGCGGGTCTCCGCCACGCTCAACAGCTCCGGGATCAGCACCAGCCAGGCGGCAGTGCTCTCCGGGTCGGTCAGTCTGGCTTTGCCCCCCTCCAGCTCGCTCTGCAAGCGCGCCAGGAAGGCATCGGCCTCATCGGGTCGATAGGTGCCTGTTAGGGATCGGACAACTTCGCAGTGCTTGGCCTGGAAAGTGGCAAACACCGCCAGCAACTGGTCGAGAAAGTCGGGCAGTTCCAAGAGCCGCAGGGTGTGGCCAGTGGGGGCCGTGTCCAGGATCACCGTATCCACCTCTTGGCCTGCCAGCAGGCGATTGACCTCCAGGATGGCCATCAGCTCGTCCACCCCCGGCCAGCTTAGATCCCACAGGGGCAGGAGATCTTCCCTGCCCAGCCAACTACCCCGCTCGGCAATGAGCTCCAGAGCCAGGCCGTAGGTCCGCTTAAAATCCTGCAGCAACACCTCAGCGTGCAAGGCGCGCACCTGCAAGTTGGGCCAATCCGGCAGGGGTTGGGGAACGTCCGCCACCGGGATCCCCAGCACATCCCCCAGGGAGTGGGCCGGGTCGGTGGACAGCAACAGCAGACGTCGCTCTGGTTGTGTCTGGGCCAGGTGACGGGCCAGGGCACAGGTGAGGGTGGTTTTGCCCACCCCTCCCTTGCCGCTAAACAGCAGCAAGCGACAGGAAGCAGGGAGGCCAGCAAAAGGGGAGTTGGCAAGTTGAGGAGGCGGCAAAGGGATCCCTCTTGGTTGGGCAGGTCACCCGTATTGTGGCCTGGATCCCGTTCAGAGAGCCTAGCGGAAAAGCATCTCGGCCACCGCGTCAAAGCCAGCGTCCAACAGGCGATCCAACACCGACTGGGCCTGGCTGCGGCTATCGTAGAGGCCAGCCTGCAGCACGGTTCTGCCGTTGAACACCGTTTCCACCGCCTCGGGGACCAGCTGCCGCAGGCGCTTGAGGTCGTCGCTGCTCTTGGGGGTCACCAAGACGCGAAAGCGAGTGGGCGAAGCTGGGGCCGAGCTTGAAGGTGCGGCTGGGGTAGTGGGATTTTCCGTGGCTTGGCGGCGGGCCGGCGGCGGCAGCAGGGTGGTGATGTCAGTGAGGGGAGCTGCAGAGGCCCGGTGGACAGGAGCGGCGGGAGCAGGCTCAACCGGCTGGGCAGGGGTGGTGGAGCCATCGGGGGTAAAGGGAACGGCAACAAACTCCTGGGCCAAGGGTCGAGCGCCTGCCGACTGGCTGGGGGCACTGGGCAGAATCCGCCCTCCCGATACCGTTGGAGGAGGGGGAAGGGGGGCAGTCGATTGGGGTACCGTCACCACCGGCAGGGTGGGAGAGGCCGCCGCCGGCTGGGGATCCCTGCTGGAAGCTGGAGGACCGGCCTTGGGAGCGCTGGGCAGCGTCAAGCCATTTGCAGCAATGGGTGGAGGAGCGTTGCTGGGCAAGGCAGCCACGGTGGCTTGGCCAGCCAGGTCCAGTTCCCCTTTGGTTTTGCCCGTTAGCCGGTTACCCTTGGCGCTGAGGCGCAGACTGCGGGTGGCGTTGAGGATGTCGTACTGGCCGTTGCCCTCAAAAATGTTGTTGCCCGGATCCGAGGCCGTGCCCAAGTCTGGCTGGGCGTTGGTGATGGCCGTGAGACCGGTTTCTAAGTTGCGGGCGATGAGATTGTTGCGCAGGATGGGACGGGCGCTGCCGCCGACAACAACGCCTGTGCGGTTTTGCAGGATGCGGTTGTGGCGGACAATAGGGGCCGAGCGCTGGTCGATGGTGAGGCCAAAGCCAGTTTCTTGGAAGAGGTTGTTGACAATGGTGGGCTGGGAGGTGCCCAAGACGGAGATGCCGTTGGCCCCATTTTTGTAGAAGCGGTTGCCCTCTATCCAGGGGTTGGAGGCGCCGGCAATGAAAATGCCGTCGTGGATGCTGCCCACAAAGCTGTTGTTGAGAATGCGGGGAGAGGCCGATTCTACCCAGAGGGCATAGCCGCGGCGCCCCTGGTTGCGCAGGGTAACCCCCCGAACTTCTGAGCCGGTCTCTGCCAGCAGGGCAACATTTTGCCGAGCCAAGGTTGGGCTTATGTAGGTGCCGCCGCCATCGATAAGGTAGCCCTCTCCCAAGGTGGACTCATCTCCGCGCAGGATGAGGCCAGCCTTGAGGCGAATGGGGAAGACCTCGCCGCTTTCTGCGCTGTAGACCCCCGGCAGAAGCTGGATAATGCTGCCGGCTGGGGCCCGGCTGATGGCATAGGTGATGGTCTTAAAGGGGTTGCTGCGGGATCCATCCCCTTGGGCATCGCTGCCATTGGCAGCATCCACAAAGATGACCGGGCGATCGTCCGGCAGCGGTGGCGCTTGGGGCAGGGCTTGCTTCTCCAGAAGGCTGGCGTCTAGAGAAGTTTGCGCCCAACTGGGATCCAACTTCGCGGCCAACAGTAAGCTGGTGCTGAGGAGAAAAGAGACCGCTAGCCGCCTCAGGCTTGGAGCACCCTGCTGCCGCCGCAAGGCAGGCAAAGCTGCTATAGATTGGTGTTCGCTGGATTTCTGAGGGTGGATAGACGATAGGCAAGGGATCATAGTGCTCATCCCCACACCAGGCTGCGCTAGAGAAGGAAGGTCGAGGTTATCCTACCAAACCTAACCGGCAAGATCCTGCCTTAGCCCCCACCTCTAGGTACGGATTAACGCCGACTTGGAATACCTGACACTACCCCTAGAGTGTCCCCCTGCCATGACCGACGAAGGCTTGCCCAAAGAGTTGCCCTTGGCAGAAGCCGAAACCCCGCCCTTCGCGGCCTCGCCGTGGCCGCCTCTGCTCAAGCTGCTGCTGTTGGGGATCCCGGCCCTCCTATTGCCCTTGGGCCACTGGACAAGGCAGCCAGCCTTGGGCTGGGGGGCGGTGCTGGCCTGGCTGGGCCTGGCGAGTTGGTGGGGGCGTCCGCTCTGGGTGCAGATTGGGCGCGACCTCTGGCAGTGGCTGACTACTTGGCCCACTCTGGGATGGGCGGTGGCTGCCCTTGGCTTGGCTGGGGTGGGAGGATTGGCCGGGAGTGGGGTCTTCTCGACCCTGAGATCCCTGAGTTGGGAGGCCATTGGGGCCCTGGGCGAGGTGTTCGGGGCTACAGGCCAGATCCTGATTGCCCTTCTAGCCGCCTACATCGCCTGGCGGCAGTATGTTATCTCCCGGGATCTTACCATCCAGCAGAACATCATCACCCAGCAGCAGACCATCGACGCCTACTTTGAGGGCATTTCCAACCTGGTTCTCTCCCCTGACGGGCAGTTGGACGACTGGCCCCTGGAGCGGGCCATTGCGGCTGGGCGCACGGCAGCCATCTTGAACGGGGTGGATCGCTTTGGCAAAGCCAAGATCCTGCGCTTCCTCTCCACCGCCAACTTGCTCAGCCCCCTGCGCCGCGACGAACACCTGGGCCGGCCCATTTTGGACGGCAAAGGCGGCTACCAGCGGGATCGCGTGAATGGCATCCGCGTGGTTAACCTGGGCACGATGCTGGAAGGAGCCGATCTCCATGGCACCTCGTTGCGGGGGGTAGACTTCAGCGATGCCAGCCTAGAAGGAGCTGACCTGCGGGATTGCGATCTTAGCCACACCAACCTCTGCGGGGCCAACCTGCGCAATGCTGACCTCCGTGGGGCCGATCTTTACCGCGCTTTGCTGTTTGTGGGATCCCTCCAGACAGCTTCCCCTGTCCAGCCGGGGCAAAAGCCCGATTTCAAAACGGGAGCTTACGCCGGCGCCATCGTGGCGGGGGCAGACTTTCGCCGGGTGCGTCGCCTTTCCCCCGAACAGAGAGCTTACCTAGCCGCCTGGGGAGCTAAGCTCGATCCCGAGCCTCCGCAGGGAAAAGGGGCGAGGGGTGAGGGCCTGCCAGGGAACCGTTCAAGCTAGCTAGAGATGGCCCGCTTGTTCACCAAGTTTTGGCTGCTGGAGCGCTACCTCTTTGGCCAGATGCTCGCCCCCCTTTTGGCTGGCCTGGCGGGAGGAACCCTGCTGCTTTTGGCGGGCCGGCTCTTTACTCTAGCCGAGCGGCTAGTCGAGGGATCCGTGCCGCCCCTAGGGGTGCTGCGCCTTCTCATTTTGGACTTGCCGGAGATGGTGGTCCTGGGCATGCCCATCGCCGCTTTTTTTGCCACCCTACTGACCTTGGGCAAGCTGAGCGGCAACAGTGAAATAACCGCCATGCGGGCGGCGGGGATTCCGTTTACGCGCATTTTTCGACCCCTGCTTCTAGTGGGGCTGCTTTTGAGCCTAGCCGCTTTTGTGATGAGCAACGTGCTCTTGCCAGCTAGCAAGCGGGAAATCCGCCGTATCGACCAGCAGGCACTTCTGACCCAGGCCACCAGTTTGGTGCAATACGACGTCTTTTTCAAAACCGAAGACAACCTCTGGTTTTTTATCCGCCAGGTGGATCCCCGCCTCAACACCATGCAGGATGTCACCATCTTGCGGGTGGATCCCTTGCCGGGGGGCAAGTACCAGTTGGTGGAGGTGACCCTGGCAGCTCAGGCAGTGTGGAATGGCCTGGGCTGGACTCTCAGGGAAGGCGTAACCCACCGCTACGGCCCCGACGGCCTCAGCCTGGCTGAGGAACCCTTCGACTACAAGCCGCTAGAAGTCTCCCAAGATCTGGCCACCCTGATGCAGCCGCCAGTTCCCCCCAACGAGCTGAGCCTGCCGGAGCTGGCGGAGCGCATTGCCCACCTTGCCCGCTCCAACCTCAATACTCAGCCTCTGCGCACCGAGTTCCACATGCGCTTTTCCCTGCCCTTGGCCAGCTTTTTTGCCGTGCTCATTTCCCTCCCCTTAGGCTCCACCACCGCGCGAAGCGTAGGCCGCTACGGGGGCGTCGTCTTGGGGATCCTCTTGGTGTTTGCCTACTACGTGGTGCTGAGCGTGTCTCGCAGCCTTGGGGAAGCAGGAGCTCTTCCCCCCTGGGCAGCAGCCTGGAGCTTCAACCTCCTCTTCGGCGGCCTCGGCCTGCTGCTGTTGGCCCGTTTCTTACGCTAGGGAGGTCGACTTCCAGGAGTTTTCAGGAGGCTTTTGCCAGGGAAAAGCTTGGCCTAGGGTTAACCTAGGGCTAGAAGGCACCTATAGGTACAGGGATCCCCCTCCTCCCCCAGGGGGTTTCTCCAGATCCACCTTACTTATGATGGGTATAGGTAGGAGTATATCGGAGGAACTGGAGAGAGGGTAAGAATGTAGCTTTATCTACAAATCAACTTTTGTATGCAAAACATGTAGCTCTGCAAGGTTGAGCAGAGATCCTTATTCCCAAAAGCAAGCTTTCCGTCGAGAGAGTCAAACTAACTGTAGGAGGGAACAAGCTATCCATGGCTTCCATATATCTCAAGCCTATAGCTCGTCTAGGCAACTGGCTACAGACCCCTCTGGAGCTTATTCGAGCAGCCATCGATGCTGTAGAAGTGCGGGATCCCCGCCTTGCCCACTTTCTGTGCCGGCGGATTCCCGCCCGCTGCCCCTTTGAGCGAGACATCATCTTGTTTGGCTATAGGGTAATGCACATCCCAGCACTATGCAAGCTCAACCCCTTTTATGAGCAGTTGGTAAGGCTGCGCTTGCGAGCTCTGTCCTTCCTAGCGGAGCGGGGGGACGACATCAGCCACTACCTGTGAGGCGAGAAGAGGGGGCAGGAGTTTGGCGCTTGCAGGTAGAGATCTGGGGCAATTTTCTGCCATAATTTAGTAATGACGGGATGTAGCGCAGCTTGGTAGCGCATCTGCTTTGGGAGCAGAGGGCCGCAGGTTCAAATCCTGTCATCCCGATAAGGCGGCAAAAGGAGGCGCTTGGTCAGACTAGCTGCAGGATTCTCAGCAGGCTAGATCCCAGCCCAGGCAAGCCTGCATCACCTGGCCCAGCAGGTATAGGGATCCACAGACCACCCCGGGTGGCTCGTCGGGATCAGGAGGCTGCTGCAGTTGGGCCCGCAGAGCGTCAAGATCTGGCAGGGCCTGGGCAAGGCAGAGATGGGGCTGGAGGCTTCGAGCTAGGTGGGCCAATTCTTGCGGATCCGTTCCCGCATGGCCGAGGATGGGCAGGGCCAAGAAGCGATCCCCCGGTCGCAGTAGGGTAGCCAGAATACCCTTGACATCCTTGGTAGTGAGGATGCCCATGTACCAGGTGAGGGGTCCGGGCTGGTGCTGGTCAAGGTAGCGGCGCAGAGCTTGGGCAGCCGGCAAGTTATGGGCTCCATCCAGCAGCAGCTGGCGGGATCCCATCTGCACTCTCTGTAGGCGGCCCGGCCAACGGGTGAGAGCAAATCCTTTGGCAACAGCAACATCTGGGATGCGCCAACCTTGTTCCTGAAGAGTTTCCACAACGGCCAGAGCTACCGCCCCATTGATCAGTTGCACCTCACCGGCAAGGGGCAGGGTAAGCACCTGATCCCGCCAGCGGACAGTCTGGTGACCCGACCAGTGCAGGGGCTCTACTACCCGCAGGGGGCTGCCCACCTGCTCTGCCTTGGCCTGGATCACGGCCATCACCTCAGGGGGTTGGGGCGCGCACACCGCGGGGATCCCTGGCTTAAGGATGCCGGCCTTTTCGGCGGCAATTTGCTCCAGGCTATTGCCTAGGCGTTGCCAGTGATCCCAGCCGATGGAGGTGATGGCGGTCACCACCGGCTCGATTCCGGCATTAGTGGCATCTAGCCGACCCCCTAAGCCCACCTCCATTACAGCCACCTCCACCTTTTGCTGGCGGAAGTATAGCCAGGCAGTAGCAGTGAGGGCCTCAAACTGCGTCGGAGAGGCCTCGCCAGGAGGGTAGGTTTGTAGACAGTCCCGCACTTGGGCCAACGCTTGGCTCCAGTCGGCGGCGGAAATATACTCCCCATTGAGCCAGATCCGCTCGCGCCAATCCACCAAATGGGGGGAGGTGTAGCGGCCCACCCGGTAGCCCGCCGCCCACAGCACGTGGCTAACCCAGGCGCAGACGGATCCCTTGCCGTTGGTGCCAGCGACGTGGATGGCTGGGATCCCCGCCTGCGGCTGGCCCAGGCGCTGCAGCAGAACCTGCATGCGATCCAGGCTGAGATCGACGCCAAAGTGGCCCAGCGACTCCAGAAACCCAGGCCAATCCCAGGTTGAGATCCCACCCATTGGGCGACAGGTTATTCGGGCTCAAGCTTCACCTCAACTCAGCACTTCCTCACTGGCGCCAAAAGCTGTCAAAGGTTCACCACAAAAGCGTCGCGAATGCCCGGCTGCTTGAGCACCTCTTCTAGGATTCCATCCGGCAGGGGATCATCTAGGCTGAGCACCATCACCGCATCGCCGCGGATGATCTTGCGCCCCACCTGCATGCTGGCGATGTTGACGTTGTAGGCCCCCAGCAGGGTGCCAATCCGCCCGATGATCCCTGGCATATCCCGGTGCAAGGTCATCAGCATGTTGGCCGAAGGCGGCACATTGACCGGGAACTCGTCGATCTGGGTAATGCGCACCTCCCGCTCCCCAATCAGCGCCCCCGAGACAGAACGCACCCCGTTGGGGCCGTGGGCAATCAAAGTCAGGGAGCCGGAGTAGTCCTTCACCGAGGGATCCCGAGTTTCCACTACGCGGATGCCCCGCTCCTTGGCCTCAATGGAAGCGTTGACGTAGTTGACCCGCTCCCGCAAGGCCAGCGTCAAAAGCCCCTTGAGGGCGGCGATGACAATTGGCCGGCTGTCTTTCTCTGCCAGGGATCCCTGCAGGCGGATCTCCAACTGGCTAACCCGATCCCCCGCCAACTGACCCACCAGATTGCCCAGCGTTTCGGCCAACTCGAGGTAGGGCTTGAGGCTTTGCAGCACCTCTGCCTGCAGGCCGGGAATGTTCACAGCCGAGCGAGCGGGCAGCCCCAGCAACACATCGCGGATCTGCTCGGCTACATCGATGGCTACATTGACCTGCGCCTCCTCGGTAGAAGCCCCCAGGTGCGGTGTCAGCAGGAGCTCCTTGCCCAAGGAAAGAAGAGGTGAATCTTTGCTGAGGGGCTCTTCGGCAAAGACGTCCAGGGCCGCCCCGGCAATCTGGCCGGATTTGAGGGCTTCGTAAAGGGCCTGCTCGTCTACTAGGCCGCCACGGGCACAGTTAATCAGGCGGGCGGTCGGCTTCATTAGGCGAAAGGTTTCAGCGTTAAACAGGTTAGTGGTCTCGGGGGTCTTGGGAACATGCAGGGTGATGTAGTCCGATTCCTGCACCAGGGTTGTGAAATCCACCAGGCGCACCCCCAGTTGCTCCGCCCGCTCTACGGAAATGTAGGGATCGTAGGCCAAAAGCCGCATCCCCATCGCTTTGGCAATCTGGGCTACATGGGAGCCAATCCGGCCCAGGCCAACGATACCCAGGGTCTTTTTGTAAACCTCTACCCCCACAAACTCCTCTCGCTTCCACTGGCCTGCTTTCAGGGAGGCATTGGCATCGGCAATGTGGCGCGAGAGGGCCATCATCAGAGCAATAGTGTGCTCGGCGGCAGCAATGGTATTGCCCTCAGGGGAGTTGACCACCAGGATCCCTGCTTTGGTGGCAGCAGCCACGTCGATGTTGTCCACACCTACCCCTGCCCGGCCAATGATTTTCAAGTTCTTCCCGGCCTCAATGACCTCACGGGTAACCCGCGTGCCGGAGCGCACCATAATGGCATCGTAGTTGGGGATAACTGCGATCAGCTCCTCGAGGGTGAGGTTGGTGCGCACATCCACCTGAGCTACCTGGGAGAGGATGTCAATTCCCGCCTGGTCAATGGGATCGGTGACGATAACTCTGGGCATACGCAACGCTAGCCTAAATTGCCAATGCCGCAAGCCAGCCTGACTCCCGCCGCGGCGCTGAATGTTGACCCGACTCCAGCAAGCACCTTTAATCTACCGCGAAAGTCTGCCGGCCCTCTCAAGGCCTGTAGCTTCATCTCAGCGGGATCCCACGGGGGCAAGATATTTGCCGTCGATCAAAAAGAGGCCATTGGCAAACTGCACACAATAAGTGCCCAACATCCGCCGCTGCCGAATCACCCCTTGCTCGTGCAGCCGAATCAGATGGGCCGGGCGCAACATTGGGATTGGATCGGCCGTCTTTAGATAAGGAGGCATCTCCACTACCTCAACCCTTGCCCCCACCGGCAGCAAATCTTGAGGTTCAGCCATAGCAAGAATCCCCCAAGGGGTGACGCGACACCTGCTTTCAGCTTAGCGGAGCTTGCGCTAGCTCCCTGCCGCCAGAAGCGCGGCGCTAAAAACAGCAGCTCCCAGTTAGCTTAAGGAAAGTGCTTCGGCTTCCTAAGCCGCTGTCAATCGCCAGCAGGCTTGCTATTATACTCTGACCTCAGGGCCTTGATTTCCCGTGCTCTGGGTGGCAACCACTCGACCTCATTCCCCTTGCTCACCCTTGGCGTGCTTGCTGCCTCTTTGCGCAAACCCTGTAGGAGTGTTAAGAATAGTTACGTCAGCCGGCTACTTTCTCAGTTTTTTCAGCGGTTCTTTTCAGGATTGGAAACAACCATGGTAGATCCCATTCCTCCTCCGGCTTTGGAAGAATACCTCTTGCAAGCGGGCATCATCGACCGCTCGCAACTGAGCTTGGCCAAGAAACTGCAGCGCCGCCAGCAAGGACCGCTGCTGATGATCCTTTTGGAGCTGAGTTTCATTGACCTCGAGCAGCTCAGGCGTCTTCTAGATCTGGGCCGCACCTACGACCATGCTGCAAACGCTGGACAGCCTACAGCCTAACTGGCAACAGGAGCTGGCCCACTGGTCGGCGGCGGGGCAGGGATCCCTGCTACTGAAAAATTGCGGGAGCAAGGAACTGGCAGAGCTGGATCGTTGTTTACGGCAGGTCTGTGCCCCTGCTCAATCTTTGACGCTGCTGACAGCAGACTTGCAAGTGGTGGCTGGCCCCCTGACGCTGCAAAGCTGGGAGCCTGAAAAAACGGGTGCTTTTGCCCATCTCTACCTGGAGCGCGCCGAGTCTGCCCAGCACCTCAGCCGCCTTGCAGCAATCGTGGCCCAGCTACGTTCCCCCAGGGGTTGTCCTTGGGATCGTGCCCAAACGCCCGAATCCCTCACTCCCTACATCCTTGAAGAAGCCTACGAGACAGTGGCGGCCATTCGATCCGGGGATCCGGCGGCTATTGCCGAAGAGCTGGGGGACTTGTTGTTGCAGGTGGTGTTGCAATCCCAGATTTTTGCTGAGCGCAACCACTTCAACCTGGAAACCGTGGCAGCGCGGATTGCCGACAAGCTCATCCGTCGCCACCCCCATGTGTTTGGGGATAGCCCCCAGCCAGAGAGTTCTGACCTGTCCGAGTTGCACCGCTTTTGGGAAGACATCAAGCAGCAAGAGCAGCCGCAGCAAACTCTGGGTCAAAAACTGCTGCACTACGCTGAAACTTTGCCCCCCCTGCTGGCCGCCTTGAAAATCTCCCAAAAGGTGGTGAGCTCCGGGTTGGAGTGGCCAACAGGAGAAAGGATCTGGGCCAAGATCCGCGAGGAGGAGGCCGAACTGCGCCAAGAGCTGGAACGAGATCCCCCCGACCGGGCGCGACAGGAAGCTGAGCTGGGGGATCTGCTGTTTGCCCTGGTCGCCTTGGGCTGCTGGTATGGGCTGGATGCTGCCCAGGCTCTGACCCAGACTAACCTGCGCCTTGCTCGCCGCTTTTTGCGCCTGGAAGAGCTGGCGCGGCAACAGGCAGAACAAGACTTCCCTCTCAAAGGCCGCAGCCCTCAAGAGCTAGAGGCGCTTTGGCAGCAAGCAAAGCAAGAACACCTCCATCCTTTAGGGATGGCGCAGCAGATTGAGGACAGGAAGAACTAGCTCTCGCTTAGGCAAAGCCAGGGGCTGGGGAGTCTCGCCCCTCCAAGAGGCAGGTGGCAGAGGGGAAGAAGAAGTTGGCACCTTGCCCACAGGGCGTAGTTGCCAGCGGATGATCTGCTCACCGCGGTAAAAGGTCACCACCAACTGATCCCCTTGGGGTTGGATTTGCCAGGTGCCATCGCTGCTGGTAACCGAAATCTGTTCGCCAGAAAAGGGCGCATCCAAAGCTGGCCCCGACTGGCTCCAAATCCGTCCGCCTCCTGTTTCCAGAACCAGTTGCACCGTTGCTCCCTGTCCTTGGCCGCTCAGGATCTGGCCAGTGCCAATCCAGACTTGGGTCTCTTGAGCCCCAGCAGACTGCCCCAGTTGCAGAGCCAGGAGCAACAGTCCTGTCCAGCTCCCCCAGCTTTGTAGCGCTCTCCCCCAACGCCGAGGGAAAGAGGAACAGCAAGCTAAGAAGGCCATTGCTCCCACGTTGTACTCCACGCTGCGCTAAAGCTAGAACAAGAGCCCACAGCAGCAGCTTTCTCTCACCGAATCCTTTCCCAGTCTATAACCCTGCCCCTGCCTCGAGCCCCAGCCGCCTTGATCCCAATCTAGGCAACCCCTGCCTCCCCCTACTAGGCTGCAACTTGAGTCTCTGGCTACGGGGATCCCTAACAACCGTTTCGCCAATGCGCAGATCCAAGCCCTCTACCCTCTGCGGGGGGTGAGGTTCTTTCTTCAAGCGTGAGAACCCCTCGCGAAACCTAGGGGGCTGAAGCGCAGCGCTGCCCAGACAGGAGGCAAAACCGAAGGTAGTCGGCTGGACACGGGGTGATCTGCAGGTCAACCTCCTGCTGCAACCCTGCGCCAGGGCCGGCCATGCTGCAGAAACTGCCTTGAGACCCCTTCCTCCGGGGGCTCCCACTGGGGCACCCCTACTTACGGAGAAGCTTAGGTGTTCCTCTCCTGTTCCAGCTTGGCCATTGCAATCTGGCTTTCTAGGTGGGAAATGCCCTCGCGAAGGGCAACTGCCTGGGCTTCCACCTCCTCTAGGGAGCGGCGAACGATCTCTACCGCCCTGAGATGTTGGTCTCGCTGCACCAAAGCCTGGCGTGCCAGCTCGTCCTGGTTATGCTGGATAGCCGCTCTGAAAGACTTATACAACCCAGGGTAAAAGCAGACTTTCACTCGGGGTTGAGGCTTTCTTCCTGCTTCCACGACCCGTAGCTAGTAGTAGAGTTCACCTCCACTACCCCGCCAGAGGGATCTCCACAGGCGTCACTTCCCCGCGATCGCGATAGCGGGCCGTAGGCCTTGCTGCAGGTAGTTGCTCCTTGCCCCCATAAGGCACACCGGCTAAAGACGGAGCCAACTTTTAGCCTAGGCAAAACGCCTACCCAAGAAGATGTACCTGCTAGCCTACTAGCTCAGCCCATCTACGTCAAGGCAGAAGGTTGGTTAGGTCCGGTGAATCAAGGACTAGAGGAGAACCCTTTGGGCTCTGACCAACCAATCCTCGGCCTTTTGCAGGAGTTGAGTGTACTTCCGTTCCAGTTGCTTACGGCTGGCCAGGGTTGTGGTCAGGCTGCGCTACAGGTGTTTTAGATCCCGCTCCAGCTGCCGGATGCCTACCCCCTGCTGGCTGGACTTTTTCCACAGCAGTTTGCCTAGCCCCACCATCACCACCGCCGTGGCAATACCCACACCTGCTGCTGCGGCTGGGTTTTCCCGCAGGAAAGACCCCTCCAAAGCGTAAGGCCCTGCAAAAGCTACAGTCTGCAGCGCTGTTTCTCGAAACTCCCACGGCATCACCGGCTTGGGTTGTTGCCAAAAACCACGGTGTGCCGCCTGCGCGATCCCTTGAGCTTCTAGGTAGCGCTCCCGGCTGGCCTCGTGCAAAAAGCGCTCGTAGACCACCGCCTGTCCTTGGCGCAGCATCTCCAAATTCACCAGGCCATCGGCGTTGTACACCTCGACAATGTGCAGCCCCTCTGGGGTGATGTAAAGAGTGTCGACCTGCACCAGGGATCCCGGTGGCAGCAGCTTTTGCAAAGCCTCCTGCGAGAGCCGTCCCCACTGTCCCTGCGTCAGCTCCGGCGCATCTACATAGGCAAGGCGAAAACGGGTTGGCCTGTCGTTTAGGTCTGCCCAGAAGGTGTCCCCATCGACCACCGACCGCACTCGCACTGTCTCGAAAGATTGGGCTGCTGCAGGCAGGATAACCCAACTGCTGGCAAGGACAGCCGCCGTCATCGGGAGGGAAGTTTTTGAGCTCATAGGGGTCACTCCTAAGGTGAAGTCAAGAAAAACTCTGGGAACAAACCCAAGCCCTAGAGCGTCCCTAGAGGCTTCTACAAGGGTAGCTGCTGCTCCCTGGGACGGTGGCTGCCACCTTTCGCACAAGGAAAGCTAACTTTCCTAGCCAAAAGACACGGCTTTTGGCCAACCACCTCAAGCAAACAGCAGAATTCGGGCTAGAGTTCAGCCCAGCAGAGCCTGCTCCTGGAGCACAATCTTTGCGCTGGCAGTTGAATTACAGGCGGAGGCGATAGGGCTCTCCCTCGATCCCATCAGGCAAGGGAGGCGGGAGAATTTCCACTTCACCTGTGGGCAGCGTCCGCAAAACCCTGCCCAGTTGGGCCAGTTGCTTTAGGGCAAACAAGCGGGTGTCCCGGTCGCTGGTGGCGTTAAACACGCTCAGCCAGACATCGAAGCGAGAACGGCGGCTGAGAGGGCTGCGGGCAATGTTGTCCCCCAACTGGCGAAAGTCGTCGCCGGGCAAGCCCACCTGCTCCCGCCAGGCCGCGGCTTGGTAGTAGTCATTGCGACCTGCTTCCGCATCCCCCAGAAACATGAAATTGATCAGGGCGCGATCCACGTAGAGCCGCCAGGCATCGGGATTGTTCTGGGGGGTGAACTGCTGTAGGCCGCGATCCAAAATCTCGATAGCTTTTTCCGGCTGACCGGCCCAATAGGCCAACACCAAGCTAGACAGTCGGTAGCCCTGGAAGAAAGAGGGATCCAGCCGCAGCATGTGGTCAAAGTACTCGTAGGCAAGGCCGTAGCCGGTCTGGGCGCGGGCGCGGGCGTCGCCGTAGTACTGGATCAGCTCTAACCACAGCCAGGAAGCTCCCAGATTGCGGTAGCCCAGCCAGCCCAAGGTATTGGCCAGGGCAATGTTGCGGTTTTTGCGGACCTCGGCATTTTCTATGGCCTCCAGGTTGATCCGCTCCAACATGGGCAACTGGAGCTGCACTACCAGGATCCCACACAGCAGTGCCCCCCCAACGGCAGCCAAAGTGCCGGCCAGGGACAAGTGAGAGCGACGACGAGGTAAAGCAGCGGTGGTCATACGGGCAGGTTCTTGGGTGGCTCCAGTCCATCATGACACTCCCCGCTCCCCAAAGGAGGAGACCGGCTTCTGGGTAACTTTGGCTGACCGCTCTGAAAGACTTATACAGCGCTGGACAAAAGCGGACTTTTGCTCCAGGTTGACGCTTTCTTCCTGCTTCCACGACCCGTAGCTAGTGGCAGAGCTTACCCCTGCCACCCCGCCAGAGGGATCTCCACAGGCGTCACTTCCCCGCGATCGCGATAGCGGGCCGTAGGCCTTGCTGCAGGTAGGTGCTACGAGCCCCCATAAGGCACACCGGCTAAAGACGGAGCCAACTTTAGCCTAGGCAAAGTGCCTACCAGAAAAGATGTACTCGCAAGCCTACTAGCTCAGCCCATCTCCGTCAAGGCAGGAGGTTGGTCATGCCACAAAGTGGCTGATTGTCTAGTGAATCAAGGACTAGAGGAGAGCCCGCGGAGCTACCCAAATTCTGAACTGTTCTCAGCTATGCTGCTGCGTTAGCCGCTGCCAAAGCCGCAGAGGAATGCGCTCATGCGGGCACTGAAGAAGGCGAACCTGGGGCAAATCCTCTGGCAAGTAGTGCAAAGCCACCCGCGCTGTTGCCTCTAAGAGGCTGCACCGCCGCTGGGGATGCTGCTCGGCTTCCCCCAGATACACATCCAGCCAGCCGTCTTGCTCTCGGTAGCTAATCCGCAAAGCACAAGGAGAAGGCAGAAACTCTTTGCGGTAGAGCCGAAAGCCCTGCTCAGGACTCCATCCCAGCCACCACTGAGGCGCCAGTTGTCCCAACGGCCGACACCATATGTCTGCCTGAACTTGCTGCCCTTCCATACCTGCCACTCTAAGCCTCTTCTCCGGCGGAGATCTAGCTGCAAATCTTTGCCAACTACCCTCTAGGCAGGAACTCTACCAGAACCTCCCGTGCTGATGCAAGTCTTTATCAAAGAGACCCCCAGCTAGCTGGGTAAGATATTGCAATTTAATCTCAATAGTGCTATGCTGTCACCCAGTTGGGTGTTCGTCTTCCTCTCTTGTCTTGGGCGAAGCAGGGGATCCCGCACCGGCGGAACCAGCCAAGGGATCCCTTTCCTCCTGGTTGAGGTTCTAGGCTGTTAACAGGGGCAGGGTTTTTTGAGGGGATTGGGGGGTGGGAGAGGTGAGAAGTTCAGAGAGTTGCGCCTCGTTCTTGTAGCCACTGAACAGCTAGCCTGTGCTGGCGTTTTTGCGCATAGGCTAAGGGAGTGTGTCCATCCTGATTGCGAGGGTTTAATTCGGCCCCATGCTCCAGCAAAAGCTCCAGCATCGGGACATGTCCTCCCCAGGCAGCCCAGTGCAGGGGCGTTGCTCCAAAGCGGCTGCGGGCATTGACGTTAGCCCCGTACAGGATCAAAAAGCAAGCAATACCTAGATGTCCTTGGGCCGCTGCCTCGTGTAAAGGGGTTCGCCCTGCTTCGTCGACTGCATCCACAGGGGCTCCTTTAGAAAGTAGGCGGGCCAGAGCACTTTTCCGACCCGTGGCCACAGCCCAGTGAAGAACCCTACAGACGTCTGCTCCTTGTTGGATCAGCAGGCTGATGACTTCTGCTCGATCTGCCAAGACAGCCCGATGCAGAGGAGTGTACCCATGGCGGTCTGGCAAGTTGATATCGCTGCCTGCTTTCAGAAGCCGCTCCACCGCTTCCACCTGGCCGCTGGCGGCAGCCAAATGGAGTGGAGTTGCCCCTGTAGGATCCAGAGCGTGGACAGAAGCGCCATGGGCCAAGAGCAAATCTACCAGCTCCAAATTGCCGCTGAGGACAGCTTTGTGGAGGGGGGTCAATCCCTGCCAATCAGGGGCGTTCACATCTTCCCCTTGCTGCAGATAGTCCAGTAGTCGTTGAGAATCGCCGTCAGCAAGGGCGCGGTGCAGGGCTTCACTCATATAGAAGGGTTCTCGCTGAAAGTTGTTCGAATAGGAAAGCTAAGCCAAATCGGTTGGGGGCTGATAACCCAGGCAAAGTCTAACACTGGTAGCTGCAGGAACGCTCAGCGTCTAGCCGCAGTCATGAGAAGATTTGAGATTCAAGCCAGGCGGATCCGGGTTAAACAGCGGGATCGGTAGGGGCACAGGCCAAGCTCGAGCCTTAACCCGGCTTCTGCAAATTTTCCCACTTATCCTGCTACTGGTGGATCTCTACGTGGTTCCCATTCACTCTGGTGTTGCGGGAGGTGGATCCCGAGGCGGCACTACGACGCCCGATGACAATCCCCCGCTCAGTTTTGGGAAGTTAGGATCTCTCATCCACCCCCTAGCTCTGGCCTATCAACGCTTCGGCAGGCCGCCAACGGCAGGAATAACCAGGAGCTGGCCTTTGAAGTCCGGCAAGCTCTGAGCCTTCTGAGTGTCCAGGGGGGATCTGGCTAGCTGCCTAGCGCTGCAACTCCCAACTGCTGGGCTGCCCACTGCCGGAGCTGCTGGCGGTTGACCTTGCCTTGGGCGTTGCGCGGGATCCCGCTACACCATAGCCACCGCTTGGGGTGTTTGAAGGGGCTTAGTTGTTGCGTGAGGTGCCGCTTCAGGTGTTTCTCCAGCTCGTCGGCGGTCAGAGGGATCCCAACCTTGGGCACAGCCACGGCCACCAGCTGCTGCCCCCACTCCTGGTCAGGCAGGCCCAGCACACAGACATCTTCCACCCAGCCGCTGGCGCGGATTTCCCCTTCCACCTCAGCCGCCATCACTTTTTCCCCTCCCGTTAGGATTAGGTCGTCGGCGCGGCCCAGCCAGTGGAGGTGACCTTGGGAGTCGAGGTAGCCCCAATCCCCAGGGGCAAAACCCTGCTGTTGCCACTTGCCCAGGCCCTCAGCCTCCCCCGCCAAGGGGTAGTAGCCTAGGGCCAGGGATTCGGCCCAGACGTGGATAGAGCCCACTGTCTGGACGGGTAGGGGATCCCCGGCTTCGCCCCGGATCTCCAGGCGGGCATGGGGTAGGGGTCGACCCAAGCTGTCGCTCCCTTGTAAGAAGGCTTGCGGCAGCAGCGTACATACCTGGGAGGCGGTTTCGGTCATGCCGTAGGTGAGGGCCAGGGGCAGGTACAACTGCCGGGCCTGTTGTCGCAAGCTGGGCCAGATAGGGCCGCCGCCAACCAAAATGGCCTGGAATTGGCGCAGGCTTTCCAGCACTCTCGGCCGGGCATCCAGTAGCAGCCGCTGCAACTGGGTGGGCACCAGGGACAGGAAGCTACCCGGCAAAGGCGGATCCCAGGCCTCAGCTTGCTGCTGGCGTTTCCAATCCCAGACAATCCACTGCCCGTTGCTCAGCCAGGAGCGAACGGCCTGCATGAGGCCGCTGACGTGGTACAAGGGCAGCATACAATAGCTATGGACACACTCCACGCCGAAGTGCTGTTGGTGGGCTCTGGCGGAGGCGCTGAGGGTACGCCAGGAGTGCACCGCCCATCTCACCTGGCCGCTGGAGCCACCAGTAGGGATCCCAATCACTGGCCAGTCGGCGCTGGGCAAGATCCGCTGCCAGTGCCCCAGAGGGGAGGTGGAGGAGGTGGGATCCCCCTGCAACTGCCCTTGCCGCCAGCGCCAAGCGGATCCCAGGCCAGCCAAAGCCTGGCTCCACTCCCGTTCTCCCCAGCGGGGATTGGCCAAGAAGAGGGGGATCCCCAAGCGCTGGCAGGCCAAAACCAAAGCCCACACCTGCAGCGGATCCGAGTCTGCCACCAGCAGAGGCACAGCCTTTTCTGCCAAAGGACGTAGGTGTCCTTCCAGGTTAGACAGGCGCTCCTTCAAGCTGGGAGAGCAAGAAGAGTTAGAGGCCATCATGGCAAGGGGATCCTCAGCCTACACGCCACGGCAGTCAAAGGCCAGCGGGTACCTACAAGCCAACTCGGCAGTTTTTGGAGCATGGCTTATCATGATCTAGGTTTGGAGTAGGAGGTGGGGTTTGTGATCGAGCCCATTTTGCTGGGGATCGTCTTGGGGATGGTTCTGGTTACCCTAGCAGGCTTGTTTGTGTCGGCCTACCGGCAGTATCAGCGCAGCAATAAGATGGGTCTGTAAAGGCAGGCAGTCCAGCCAACTGGCCCTGGCCTGCAGCCAGGAAACTGGCCAAGGGGGTGAGGCGGCAAAGCCATGCAGTGGCTGCGCACGGTGGCGGCATTGCGGGAGCAAGTGGCCAAGTGGCGGGGATCCACCATTGGCTTGGTGCCAACGATGGGATCCCTGCACGAGGGGCATCTCAGCTTGATTCGCCGCTGCCGCCAGGAGTGTGACCACACGGTGGTCAGTATTTTCGTCAACCCGCTGCAATTTGGCCCCAACGAAGACTGGGAGCGCTACCCCCGCGATGAGGAGGGAGATCGAGCTCTGTGTGAAGCCGCAGGCGTGGATGTGGTTTTTGCCCCCGACCTGCAAGAAATGGGAGCGGACCCGGCATCTGCTAGAGATCGCACTTGGGTCGATCCCCCGCCCTCCCTCTTGCAAACCCTCTGCGCTCCCCACCGGCCAGGTCACTTCCGCGGGGTAGCCACCATTGTGGTACAACTGCTAAACCTGGTCCAGCCCCAGCGGGCTTACTTTGGCCAAAAGGATGCCCAGCAACTGGCCATCATCCAGCGGCTGGTTCAAGACCTGAAGATTCCCACCACCATTGTCCCCTGCCCCACCGTTCGAGAGGCGGACGGCCTGGCCTACAGTTCCCGCAACCGCTACCTCTCGGCAGAGGAACGGCAGGTGGCAGCGGGCCTCTACCGCGCTTTGCGCCGGGGCTATGAGCACTGGCAGGCCGGAGATTCCTCTGCTGAAGGGATCCTGGCGGCGGCGCGTGCCGAGCTGGAGCACACCCCTGAGCTGCGCCTGCAATACCTAGAGCTGGTGGATCCGCAAACCCTCCAACCCCTCTCGGAAGTAAAAGACAAGGGGCTCCTAGCTATTGCAGCCTACGTCGGGCAAACGCGCCTCATCGACAACTTACTTTTGGCAAGGGAGAAAAGCGATTTGCTGCCTCAAAAGGAAGAGGGGGCCCTGCTGCCTTCTCCAAAGAGAGGGCGCCGTCCCCTGATTGCCATCGACGGCCCTGCAGGAGCGGGTAAGTCCAGTGTAGCCCGAGCGGTGGCCGCTCAGCTGCAGCTGCTGTACTTGGACACAGGGGCCATGTATCGGGCTATTACCTGGCTAGCCCTGCAACGGGGGATCCCGTTGGACGACGCCGAGCAGCTCACCCAACTGGCTGCCCAAACTCAACTGAGGCTGCAAAGCGGCCCCTCGCCTGACGAACCAACCCGCATCTGGGCCAATGGCCAAGAAATTACCCAGGCCATTCGCTCTCCTGAAGTAACCCGCTGGGTTTCCCAAGTGGCGGCAGTGCCAGGAGTGCGACAGGAGTTGGTGAAGCAGCAGCGCCTCCTAGGTCGAGATGGAGGGGCCGTTCTGGAAGGACGCGATATTGGTACCCATGTCTTTCCCGATGCTGAGCTAAAAGTCTTCTTAACGGCCTCGCTGGGAGAGCGGGCGCAGCGTCGGCAACATCAGCTGCAGGCGCAAGGGCAGGTAGTGTCCTTGGAAGAACTAAAAGCCCAGCTCGAGCAGCGGGATCGCTACGACAGTGAGCGTCAGATTGCGCCCTTGCGGCCTGCTCCCGATGCCATTGTGATCGATACGGATCACCTAAGCCAGGCCGAGGTGGAGAACAAAATTGTGACGTTGTACCGGCAGCTTTTGGAGAAGGCCGGCTCAGATCAGCCTGATGCAAAAGGCTAAGCCGCGAAGTGAGGTAGCGGGATAAGGGAAGTGCCTCCCCAACGCAAACGCCTTCTCTCCGGCTCTGGGTAGTCGGGAACGCTATGGGTAGTCTGCTTCTCCTTGCCGTTTTACTCCTTGTCTCAGCGTTTTGCTCCGGTGCGGAGACAGCCATTACCGCCATGGACAACCTGCGCCTGGAGTCCCTAATCGAGGACAAGGGGGATCCGCAGGGGTTCTACCGGCTGGTTCAACAGCAGCGGTCACAGCTCATCACGAGCTTGCTGCTGGTGAACAACTTTGTCAACATTGGCATTGCTGCCCTGGCTACAACCATCTCCATTGAGCTGCTGGGATCCCCGCTAGGGGGCTTGGTTGCCACCCTGCCCACCACGATCCTGGTGCTCTTGATAGGCGAAGTGGCTCCCAAGTCCTTGGCGGTCAGCCATCCGCTGGCAGTTTTCCGCTGGGTGGTGCGGCCTGTCTATGCCCTAGCGGTGCTGCTGCGCCCCTTGACCCATGCCTTTGAGTGGCTTGTTGGCAGACTTTTTCATCTCCTGGAGCTTTCTCCCTTGACGTCCACTACTTCTCTCAAGGATTTGGAACTGTTGATTGATGTGTTGGGGCAGCGGGGGCTGCTGGACTGGCAGAAGCGGCGCCTGTTCCGCGGTGCCCTAGCTTTAGATGGGCTGCGGGCCCGGGATGTGGCCAAGCCTAGAGTAAAAATGGAAACCATCTCCCACGATAAAACGCTGCAGGATGTGGTGAAACTCTGCCTGGAGACAGGCTACTCCCGCATCCCCGTCCAAGGGGAATCCAAAGACGAGATTGTGGGCGTCATCCACCTCAAGCAGGCCCTGCGCCACCTGGAGCAAGAAGGCAATGTCGAGGTAACCAAGGCGATGTCGCCGCCCTTTTTTGTCCCCGAGACCAAGCGCGTCAGCCTACTGCTTAAAGAGATGCTGCGCTCCCGCCAACACCTGGGGATTGTGGTAGATGAATTTGGCGGCACCAGTGGCCTCATCACGCTGGAGGACATCTTGGAGGAGCTGGTGGGGGAGATCTACGACGAGAGCGACCTCTCTCCCCTGCTTTTGCGGCGGCAACAACGGCAGCGCTCCGCCTCTAGCTAACTTTTGCAGAGTCTTCGTTGGCGGGATCCCGAAAGCTTGGGTCGTTGGGGTAGCGGGCCACAAAAAAGATCCAAAAGCTGTGGATCCCCAAGCCTAGGCCCCACCAGCCTAGTAGAGGTAGCAGCCACGGCCAATCGGCCCGATACAGCTGTTGGAAAAACACCAGCCCCGAGGCGCTGCAGAGAAAAACAGCCAGATGAGTTGCGTAGGTGTAGCGGTCATCCAGCTTGCGAAACTCGGGATCCCGACGGGAGGGTTTGCGGGGCCAGCGCGGCGGCATGGCAAAACCGTCTAGTTAAAACTTTCTCCAGCGTAGAACATCCCAACCCCAGCCTTTTGCTCCTCAAGGTCACTGCCGCCAGCGGCAACTGGGGGGATCCGTCTCGGCTGGCTGGTCCTCAAACTCCAAGGGGCCCTCCTCAGTGTACAGGTGCAGGTCAAACCAAAAGGTGGAGCCCTGTTCCAGCTTGCTTTCTAGGCAGATGCGGGTTCGGTGCTTCTCCAGGATGTTGCGCACGATGGCTAGGCCCAGGCCAGTGCCCTCCAGGGTATGTACCCGGTTCTCCACTCGGAAAAAGCGCTCGAAAATCCGCTCCTGATCCTCCGGGGCGATGCCAATGCCAGTGTCGGCCACCGCCACCCGCACTGCCTGTGGGGCTCCATCCGGCCGAACCACCAGGTGGGCATGCACCGTCACTGTGCCTCCGGAGGGGGTGAACTTGATGGCATTGCTCAAGAGGTTGGTCATGACCTGCAAGAGGAGATCGTAGTTGCCCCACACCGGCGGCAGATCCGGATCGAGAAACTGGCGCAGCAGGATCCCCTTGTCGCGGGCTTGCAGGTGATGGGTGCGCAGGGTTTGCTCGATAACGGCGGAGATGTCAACAGCCTCAAAGTGATACTGCTTGCCCGACTCTAGGCGCGACAAATCCAATACGTCATTGACCAAACGAGTGAGGCGATCTGTTTCGCGGTTGGCAATTTCCAGGTAGTCCAGCCGCTCCTGCGGCGACATTTGCTCGCCATACTCGTAGAGGGTCTCGATGAACGACTTGATGCTAAATAGAGGAGTGCGCAGTTCGTGGCTGATGTTGCTGATGAACTGGGCTTTGGCCTCGTTGAGCTCTGCCTCGCGGGTAATATCCTGCACGGTGATGACAATCCCCTTGAGGTTTTGCCGCCGCGGGTCGGACACTGGCGAAAGCAGGATGCGGATAACCCGCTTGGTAGGGCTGGTGAGGTTGACGCGAATTTCCTCTGCCTCTTGATCCCCGCGGGCAATTTGCGTGAGCGGGCGGGCCAGTTGCTGCCGCAGATCCTCGGGCAAGAGCTCCAGCAAGGGTTTGCCCAGGACAGGCTCGCCTTCCCAGCCAAACATGCGCGAGGCAGCTGGGTTGAGCAGCAGGACCCGAAACTCGGCATCCAGCAAGATGGCCGCATCGACGATGGAAAACACCAGCGTCTCCAGCTTAGCCTTGGCAGCAGCCAGTTCCTCAATGTTCTGCTCCTCGTAGCTCTGCAGCCGCTCTGCCATCTTGTTAAAGCTGTCGATGAGTTGGGCCAGCTCCCCCCCAAAGGGCAGGTCGATGCGCTGTTTGAAGTTACCCTTGGTGATTTCCTGGACGCCTTTGACCAGCTCCTTGATGGGGTAGGTGATGGTGAGAGCGTTGACCACGGCTCCCAGGATGGCCAGAACCCACACCGCCAAAAACACCCCAATCGAGACCTCGCGCGCCAGTTGCGTAGAGCGCACCAGGGCAGGGTTGGGGTTGATGCCCAGGGCCAGGGTGCCCAAAAAGCGGCCCTGATGGTAGATGCCAACAAAAATGTCCGTCACCCGCCCGGCAGGGGTGAGGTGGGCGCGCACCAGGGGCTGGCCCTCAGCAGGCGGACGGTTGCCCGGCAGTTGCATGCGACGGGTAAGGCTGAGAGAGGTTTTCACCTCCTGGTTGGAAAACGGGATCCCGTAGTAGATGTTCCCCTCGGGGTCGGCGTAGAGCAAATAGCGGATGCTGCTGGTGCTCTCAAAGTATTGCCGCGACAGTTGGGCCACTTCACCAAGGCGCTCTTCAGCAATGAGGGGAGCAACATTGGCTGCCAATAGCAACCCTAGATCCCGGCCAAAGCGGGCCTCGTTAAAGCGGGCATCTTGCTGCACGGTGCTGACGGCCCAGAAGGTGAAGCTGCTCACCACCAGCGAGACCACCAGCGTGGCCACAAAGAGCAACTGGGTCTCCAGGCGCAGCTTGTATTTCCAGCGCGCCCACCAGCGCTGCAGGGATCCCATCGAAGACCCGGCTGGCTTCGACTGCGAGGGATCCACAGCCCCAGGCAATGGCTCTGGAGACGGAGCAGTCGCTTCTGGAGATTGGGCTTCAACAATTGGCTCAGCTGGCTCGACGGTGCTGACAGGAGGCATCAACCCAACGCTAGCAACCTTGGAAACACTGTCGCCATCATTCTGACATGGCTGCCGACAGGGTTAGGAGATAGTGACCTCCTCTGTCAAGAATCGTCACCCAGCAGAAGAGCACAGCCCGCCCAGCCGAAACCTGCAACGGCATTGCAGAAGCGCCAAGACATTTGCCCCTAGAGCGGTCGCAGGCCCAGCTTTTGCAGCAAAGCTGCATCGGCAGCCGACCCTGGGTTGGGCGTGGTCAGCAATTTGTCGCCGGTAAAAATGGAGTTGGCACCTGCCAAGAAGCACAGGGCTTGCTCGCTCTCGGAAAGATTTCTCCGCCCTGCCGAGAGCCGGATCTGGGCCGTGGGCAGCAGCAGGCGAGCAGTGGCGATGGTGCGCACCAGCAGCAGCGGATCGGGAGGGGGAAGCTGGCCTAAGGGCGTGCCGGGCACCGGCACCAGAGCGTTGATGGGCACTGAGGTGGGCGGCGGCGTCAGGTTGGCCAGCACGTGCAGCAGGCCGATGCGGTCTTCGTCGGTTTCTCCAAGGCCGACAATGCCGCCACAGCAGATCTGCAAGCCGGCTGCCGCCACATGGGCCAAAGTCTCCAGCCGCTCCCGGTAGGTGCGCGTCGTGATGATGCGGGAGTAGAACTCCGGCGAGGTGTCCAGGTTATGGTTGTAGGCCGTCAGCCCCGCCGCCGCCAGCTGCTGGGCCTGAGCCGCCGACAGCATTCCCAGAGTGGCACAGGCCTCCATCCCCAGCTCGCGCACCACGCGCACCATCTCCAGCACGCGCTCAAACGCCTCCCCTTGCGGGGCTGACCGCCAGGCAGCCCCCATGCACAGCCGAGTGGCGCCTGCCTTTTGGGCGGCAATGGCGTGCTGACGCAGCGTATCCAGCGCAATCAAGGGATAGGTCTCGATGCCCGTCGAGTAGCGGGCGCTTTGGGGGCAATAGGCGCAGTCTTCCGGACAGCGGCCCGATTTGATGTTGACAAGGGCACACAGTTGCACCCGGTCGGGCGGGTGGTGCTGCCGGTGTACCGCTTGCGCCTCGTACACTAACTGCAGGAGAGGCCGATGGTAGATTTGGCGGACGTCCTCTAGAGCAATGGCCATGTCCACGCCGGAAGGGGGAAAAAATCCCCAAAAGTTTGCTAGCCCTTCTGGGCTTGCTAGAATTGGTGATCCTGCTTTGCGACGGCGGATCCTGCCGCGCTCAGGAACTCAACCATAGACACAATAGACACATAATAACACATAATAACGGGGGAAGCAGTGACCAACGGCCCTGTCAGCCAATTTATCGAGCATCACTTTCGCCACTTCAACGCCGCCGCCCTGGTAGAAGCGGCCAAGGGCTACTCTGCCCACTTGGAAAAAGGCGGCAAGATGATGGTGACCTTGGCGGGTGCCATGAGCACGGCGGAGCTAGGCCTTTCCCTGGCGGAGATGATTCGGCAGGGCAAGGTGCACGCCATCTCCTGCACTGGCGCCAACCTTGAGGAAGACATCTTTAACCTCATTGCCCACGACTTCTACGAGCGGGTGCCCAACTACCGGGATCTCAGCCCGCAGCAGGAGCAGGAGCTGCTGGAGCGGCACATGAACCGGGTAACGGATACCTGCATCCCGGAGGAAGAGGCGATGCGGCGCCTAGAAAAAGCTCTGCTGGAAGAGTGGATAGCTGCCGACCAGGCGGGGGAGCGCTACTTCCCGCACGAGTTCATCTACCGCATCCTGCGCAGCGGCAGGCTGGAGCCCTACTACCAAATTAATCCCCGGGATTCCTGGGTTTACGCGGCCATGGAGGCTGACTTGCCCCTCTACGTGCCGGGCTGGGAGGACTCCACCACCGGCAACATGTACGCTGCCCACTGCATCACCGGTGAGATCCGCAATGTCCACACCGTCCGCACAGGCATTGAGTACATGATCCACCTGGCCGATTGGTACACACGCACCTCAGCGGAGTGCTCCGTCGGCTTCTTCCAGATTGGCGGTGGCATTGCCGGAGATTTTCCCATCTGTGTAGTGCCCATGCTGCACCAAGACCTAGGCCGCAAGGGGATCCCCCTGTGGGGCTATTTCTGCCAGATCAGCGACTCTACCACCAGCTACGGCTCCTACTCGGGGGCGGCGCCCAACGAGAAGATCACCTGGGGCAAGTTGGGGGTCGACACACCCAAGTTCGTCATCGAGTCGGATGCCACCATCGTGGCGCCTTTAATCTTTGCCTGGGTGTTGGGGTGGTAAAACTCCCAGGCCAACGCTCACAGCCCATCGCCTGCGCTGCGTGGCCTTACTGCTCAAAGTACAGGATGGCCATCCCTTGCCTGGGCAGGGCTTGAGCCGAAAGTAGCAATGGGTTGCTGGGGGCAGGTTGCGCGGCAGCGGGGGGAAATAGGCGCAAAAACGCCTCCAGAGGCAACAGCTCGCATTGGGACTCCTCGGCGGCGGCGGTGCGATACATGGTGGGGATGACCAACTTGGGCTGCAGTGCTTCGATGGCTGCCTTGGCTGCCTTGGGATCGTAATTCTTCGGCCCACCTCCCACCGGCACCAACAACAGGTCAGGGCGAGAGAGCAAGATGGACTGCTCCCGGCCAATGGGCTGCAGTGCCCCTCCCAGGTGGACAATGTCGATCCCGCCCATGCGCCAGCGCCAGCCTACGTTGAGGCCAAAGCGGGGGCCCCGTGGCATGCGCACCCCCTGCACGCGGATCCCGTCGATGAGGTAGTCGCCTGGCTGAAACAGCACTTTGGGGTTGCCGGGCACCACGTCCAAAGCTCCCTCGTCCAAAAGGCGGCTGCTGAGGAGCACCAGATCGGCAGCGACGCGGGGGGGAGGGTAGCCGGCTGTACAACCGGCTGGCCGAAAGGGGTTAACCAGAAAGCGCTTGCCCTCCCCCTCAAACAAAACGCAACTGTGGTGCAGCCAGGTCAGCTGCAGGCCCTGGGCGCTGGAGCCGGGGGTAAACTCCAGGGATCCCCCTGGAGAAGGATCAGTTTGCGCCCTTGCCCATTGACCCCCTGCGGCAAGGGATCCCAGCAAGCTGGCGCTGGCTTGCAAAAGTTGGCGACGCTTCATCGGGTGGGGATCCTTGACACAACCCCGGCAGCCGCCGGCTGGAGCAATCCCGAGGTAGGGATCTGGGCCAAGCGCAGGAAGTTGCTCAGCAGGCGTTTGCCCTCCGCGGTCAAAATGCTCTCCGGGTGGAACTGCACGCCCTGCACATGAAGATAGCGGCGGTGGCGGATCCCCATAATGATGCCGTCCTGGGTTTGGGCCGTCACCTCTAGTTCGTCAGGACAGGTGGAAGCCTCAATCACCAAGCTGTGGTAGCGGGTTGCAACAAAAGGCTGGCTCAGCCCCTCAAACACTCCCACCCCTCGATGATAGATGAGGGAAGTCTTGCCGTGCATCAGCTCAGGTGCGCGCACGATCCGACCGCCGTAGACCTGTCCAATGCACTGGTGACCCAGACAGACGCCCAAAATCGGCAGCTCCGGCCCCAGCTCGCGGATCAACTCCAGCGAGATGCCGGCATCTTCGGGCCGTCCTGGCCCTGGAGAAATGACAACCGCCTGGGGACGCATCTGGCGCAGCTGGGCCACTGAAATCTCGTCATTGCGAAAAACTCGTACCCCTGCGCCTAGCTCCCCCAGGTATTGCACCAGGTTGTAGGTGAAGCTGTCGTAGTTGTCGATAACAACCAGCACGATGGCACCCGGCAACGGCACCCCATTTTAGCATTGCCCAGGCTTCAGGGCCCGCAACCCGGAGCCAACACCCAAATCCAGCTTGTATCCTGGAGGGTATAGCACACAAGCAGCAGCAAGGTGGCTAGCTTTTAGGTTGTTTTTGATTTTTCAGATCCCATGAACTTGCTTCTCTCTCCGGCGACCGACTTGCTGGACGAGTTGCGCAGGCTTTTCCCTTTTGAGCTGGATGAGTTTCAGATCCAAGCGATTCAAGCTCTGGCCGCGGGGGAATCGGTGGTGGTCTGTGCGCCTACGGGATCCGGCAAGACCCTGATTGGAGAGTATGCCATCCACCGAGCCTTGTCCCAAGGCAAGCGGGTTTTCTATACAACCCCTCTGAAGGCTCTTTCCAACCAAAAGTTTCGCGATTTCAGCCAGCAATTCGGCCCGGAGCGGGTTGGCCTCCTCACCGGCGACATCTCCATCAACCGGGAGGCGCCGATCTTGGTGATGACCACCGAGATCTTCCGCAATATGCTCTACGGCACGCCGCTCTCTCTGGCTGTCCAGCGCGGGCCCTACGGCAGCGAGAGGGATGCGTGGGAAGAGGCGGAGGCTCTAAGCCGGGATCCCTTGCGGGACGTGCAGGCGGTGATCCTGGACGAATGCCACTACATGAACGACCAACAGCGAGGCACTGTCTGGGAAGAGGCAATTATCTACTGCCCTGCCCACATCCAGCTTGTTGCCCTCTCGGCCACCCTGGCCAACAGCGACCAGCTCACCGACTGGATGAACCAGGTGCATGGCCCCACGCGACTTGTCGATTCCAGCCATCGCCCAGTGCCGCTGCAATTTCACTTTGCCAATCGCAAAGGGCTGTTCCCCCTGCTGGAGCAAACCGAGTCAGGCCAGTGGGTTTGCAATCGCCGCCTGAGAAGCAAGCCCTCCAAGTCAGGCCAGGCTCCCTACGGAGAAGTACCGGATATGGCCCAGGTGGTGGAAAACCTGCGCCGACGGGATATGCTGCCGGCCATCTATTTCATCTTCAGCCGCAAGGGCTGTGACCTGGCGGTGGCCAGTTTGGGAAACTTGGACTTAATTAGCTCTGAAGAAGAGCGGCGGCAGTTGGCCGAGCAGATCGACCGTTTCTGCCAGGAAATGCCAGAGGCAGTGCGCCGGGATCAACTGGATGCCCTCTACCGGGGCATTGCCGCCCACCATGCCGGCCTGTTGCCCGCCTGGAAGGGCCTGGTCGAGCACCTGTTTCAGCAGGGGCTGGTGAAGCTAGTTTTTGCCACCGAGACGCTGGCTGCCGGGATCAACATGCCCGCCCGCACGACGGTGATTTCCTCCCTCTCCAAGCGCACCGACAACGGCCATCGCCTTCTAACTGCCTCTGAGTTTATGCAAATGTCAGGGCGGGCTGGACGGCGGGGCAAAGATGTGATTGGGCATGTGGTGACCTTGCAATCTCCCTTTGAGGGGGCGCAGGAGGCAGCGCGGCTGGCCACGGCAGGAGCGGATCCCCTGGTGAGCCAGTTTACCCCCACCTATGGCATGGTGCTGAACTTGCTGCAGAAGCACTCTCTGGAGGCGGCCCGGGATCTCATCAACCGCAGCTTTGGCCAGTATTTGCTCTCGCTGCAAAGGTTGCCCGAACAACAGGAGCTCCAGCGCACTCGCGCCGAGCTGGAGGAAATTGACCGCCTCCTGGAGGGGATTTCCGACGAAGATATCGCCCGCTACGAGAAAATGCAGGCGCAACGGCGGGAAGAGCGGCGCCTTTTGCGCTATCTGCTCAAACAGCAGGAAGCAGAACCGGATCCCACCCTGCGCCTATTGGCCTTTCCCCACATCCAAGCCCAAGAGGAGAAAATCCGCGCCCTAGAAGCCCGCATCCGCGCCAACCCTGCCCATAGGGTCGGGAAAAGGCTGCTGGGTTTACAGGAAAAGCGCCAGCGCCTGCTCAAGCGCCTCCAGCACTTGGAGCGCCAGAGTGAGTCTGTGCAGGAGTTGCGCTGGCAGCAATTTATGGCCCTGGTGGGCGTGCTGCAGGAGTTCGACTGTCTGCAAGGGTATCAGCCAACAGTTAGTGGGGAAGTGGTGGCTGCTCTGCGAGGGGATAACGAGCTCTGGCTGGGTCTAGCTCTGCTCTCTGGCGAATGTCTAGGCTGTGCCCCCCATCACTTGGCTGGGGTCATGGCTGCTCTGGTGGCCGAGCCTCCCCGTTCAGGTACCTACAGCCGGCTGCGGACTTCTGGGCTAGTTGAGGATGTGCTGCATGGCTTGCGAGGCCTGCGGCGGCAACTGTTCCGCAGCCAACGTCAACACCAGGTGTTTCATGTGCCAATTGGGTTTGAGCCCGATCTGGCCGGGATCGTGGAACACTGGGCCCAAGGGATCCCCTGGGAAAAGCTGGAGGCCAGCACCAACCTGGATGCTGGGGATATTGTGCGCCTGATTCGCCGCACCTTGGATTTGCTCTCTCAGATCCCCCACATTCCTCATTTGCCAGCGGAGCTGCGGGAAAATGCCCGCGAAGCCCAAAAAATGCTGGATCGCTTCCCGGTGAGCGAGCTGATCTAGCAGCACTTTGGCGAGGGTGGGATCATAAGCCCTTGCGCGGCAGTGACTTTCACTACCACCCTGTCCGGGTTAAGGCCTAAGCGAATGGCCTCTTCCCAGTGGCAGGCTAGAATCCAGCTAGCCTCTCCCCTCCGATGAGCACCTGTATCAAACAGGCTGAGCGCGATGGCCGCCTAGCCTCCACCCAGTCAAGTCCGTCCACTTGCGCGTAGTAGCCAATATGCACTTCGACTCAGTTGAAGACTTTGAGCGCTGGATAGAGGATCTGGTAGCTGGCAAGATTGAGCCGCCCAACTACCACGACATTCGCCACGCCAGCCGCGAAGACGCAGAAGAGTGTTTGCGGCTGCAGCAGGAGGAAGCCCGCAAGCTGGGGCTAGATCCGGAAGAGGTAGTGCTGCTGCAGGATCCCTTCAGCGGGGAGTGGCTAGTCCTTGTCCCCTGGAAGCAAATAGAAGCCGGCCTGGCTCAGTTTTGGTAGGTGGACTCAGCTATGAGTGAGAGCAACAACCAACAGCCAACTCTGGCCGACGTTTTGGCAGCGGTGGAGCGGCTTGATAAGGAGCTGCAAGAGATCCGCTCAGACCTCGCTGCCACCCGGCAAGAACTGAGGGATGAGGTGCGACGGTGGGATGAGCGCTTCTTCGAGTTCGCCAAAGACACCGCCAACCGCGCCAACACGCTCATCGCCAGCGCTGCTGTTACGGTCATTGCTGGTACTTTGCTGTTGATTCTGAGGGAGGGGAGGTAGCTGTGGACACTCAAAGCCTCAGGATCCCGACTGGGTTCGCTTCCCAGTCCCCGACATGGAAACAGCTTTGACCCGCCTATTAGGCAAATAAACGGAAAGGGGATACGGGAACAGGATCGGGGGCGGGGCTAGCTCCCCTTAGCAGAATTTTTGAGTTTGTGATTCAGGGGCTAACAACGGCATGCCTCTGGAGAGAGGCGCTAGCGGGCCGTAGACCTTAGCAGGAAGAGAGCAGAAACCCGACAGACGCTGCGCTACCCACAAGTAGGAGTGTTTGTTAGCCTCTTGTAGGTCTTTCAGAGCGGTTTGGTCTCAAGCTAGCCTTCCTAATAAGCCCACGACGCAACCAACAGGCAGGACTGGATGGCAGGCAAGAAGACCAACACCCAACGCTCAATCGAATCCTACGAGCACCGGGACAAACAGCGGCTCAACAACCCGCCTGTGGGACTGGTGACGCCTGAGAACGACCGGGACGCGGGGCAGAAGAAGAAAACCTACGCCTACGACCCGCACCTGGATCCGCAGCTTGTCTGGGCTGGCAAGGCCGAGCACACTTCGTTCGAGGTGCCCACGGTTTCGCTCCACGTCCACGAGCGGATTGACCCGCGCACCATCATCGAGGCCGTGCGCAAGAAAAACGACCAAGCTGGCCCGGTACAACTGGGGTTGTTTGAGGAAGAACGCAAGGAGCCCCTGCGCCAGGCCATCGAATTTTACCAGCACAAGCATGGCTGGACGAACCGGCTGATTGCCGGCGATTCGCTCTTGGTGATGAACTCGCTCTTGGAAAAGGAGGGAATGGCCGGCAAGGTGCAGATGATCTACTTTGACCCGCCCTACGGCATCAAGTACGGCTCCAACTTCCAGCCCTTTGTGAATAAGCGCGACGTCAAAGACGGCGAGGACGAGGATTTGACCTCAGAGCCGGAGCAGATCAAAGCCTTCCGCGACACCTGGGAGCTGGGCATCCACTCTTACCTCACCTACCTGCGCGACCGCCTGCTTTTGTGCCGGGAACTCCTCAGCGAGAGCGGCTCCATCTTCGTGCAGATCAACGACGAGAACCTGCACCTGGTGCGCTGCCTGCTGGATGAGGTGTTCGGAAGGGAGAATTTTGTAAGCGTCATCAGTTTCGTGAAAACCAGCGGTAAGGGCGGGGCGTTGCTGGACGTGGTCAACGATTTCCTGCTCTGGTATGCCAAAGACAAGGCCCAGGTGAAATACCGTCAGCTCTTTCTGGAGAAAGAGCTGGGAGAAGAGGGCACTAAAGGTTACCAGCACGTGCAGCTTTCGGACGGCGCCCGACGCCGTCTGACTAGATCAGAGCTCGAATCACCCACCCGCCTCCCGGAGGGCGTCCGAGTGTTCATGGCGGACAATATGACGTCGCAGGAGGCAGGCGCCACCACATTCTCGTATCCCTTTGAAGGGCGAGCTTTCCATTGCGGTAAGAACAGCCACTGGAAAACCGGGTATGAGGGCATGGAACGGCTACGGCAGGCGGAGCGCCTATTTGCTGTAGGGAACGCGCTCAGGTATGTCCGCTTCCTGGACGAGATTCCAAATCGACCCTTGACGAATATCTGGACGGATACCGTCATCGCTGGCGCATGGGCAGGAGAGAAACTCTACGCCGTCCAAACCAACACCAAAGTCGTCGAGCGCTGCATCCTGATGACCACCGACCCCGGCGACCTGGTGTTCGACCCGACCTGCGGCAGCGGCACGACGGCCTACGTAGCCGAGCAGTGGGGCCGGCGCTGGATCACCTGCGACACCTCGCGCGTGGCGATTACCCTTGCCCGTCAGCGGCTGATGACCGCCGTCTTCGATTACTATGAACTCGCGCACCCGCAGGAGGGCGTAGGCAGCGGCTTTAAGTACAAGACGGTGCCGCACATCACGCTCAAGTCCATCGCCAACAATCCGGAAATCGACGACATCTACGCGCGCCTGCACCCGGCGGTGGAGGAGGCCCTGGCTGAGCTCAACACCGCGCTGAAGGGCCAGCCGGTGAAGTTTAAGGTGACCCAAGGTGGCCGGGCCGGCCACTTTGTAGACTTTGCCGCGCCCGACACAGAAACCTTCACCATGCCCGCTGGCCAGGTGGTTAAGGTCAATGAGCTGGTGGAATGGGAGGTGCCCTTTGAGTTTCCCGCCGACTGGCCGGAAGCTGCCCGGACGCCATTCGAGCGATTCCATCAAGCCCGCCGTGCCCTGCGAGCAGCCATCGATGAGGCCATTGCCCGCCACGCGCCGCAGGAGACGCTTTACGACCAGCCCTTTGTGGACAGGAAGAAGGTGCGGGTGACAGGCCCGTTCACCGTGGAAGCAGTGCCAGCCCCAGCGGTGAAATCGGTGGATGAGATTTTGGAGCCCAAGCCCGAGCCGGCAGATGCCTCGATTGCCCGCTCCGGCGAAACACTGCGTCAGGAGGAATGGCGCGACGAGCTGCTCAAGACGGGTATCCGCGGGAAGAACGGGCAATACATCCGCTTTGCCCGGCTGGAACCGCTGCCCGGCTGCCGTTGGCTCCATGCCGTGGGGGAAACGCGGCCCAGCGACGAAGGGGCAAATACCGTGCGCGAGTCGGCGCCTGCCTATGACCCCCTGCGCGTGGTGGTCTCCTTTGGCCCGGAATATGGCCCGCTCGAGCAACGGCAAGTAGAGCAGGCCTGGGAAGAAGCGCGGATGCTTGTCCCACGGCCAAAACTGCTGATCTTTGCCGCCTTTCAGTTTGACCCGGAAGCGGCGAAAGACATTGACGAGATGAAGCCGGAGCTGGCTGGAATGCAGTTCCTCAAAGTGCAAATGAACGCTGACCTTTTGACCGACGACCTGAAGAAAAAGCGCGCCAGCAACGAGTCCTTCTGGCTTATTGGGCAACCGGATGTGTACCTGGAACGCATTGCTGACGGCGAGGACAAGGGAAAGTATCGCGTTTCAGTTCTCGGCTTCGATTACTACAACACCAAGACCGGCCAGATTGAATCGGGCGGCGCAGATAGAATTGCCCTCTGGATGCTCGACACTGACTACGACGGGCGCAGCCTCTACCCGCGCCAGGTGTTCTTCCCGATGGCAGGCGAGAAGGAGGGCTGGGCAAAACTGGCTCGCAATCTCAAGGCAGAAATCGATGAGGAGCGGATCGAAGCTTACCGAGGCACGGTGTCGCTGCCGTTTGCGCTCGGTGAGCACCGACGCATTGCCGTCAAAATTGTGGATGACCGGGGCATCGAGAGCCTGAAGGTCGTAAAAGTGGATCCATGATGGACGAGCAAGCTCTGCAAGAAATTGTTCAACGAATCGTGGCAGTAGCGCAGCCCAGCCGCATACTTTTGTTTGGTTCCTATGGCCGTGGCGATGCCGACGCTGGCTCTGACGTGGATCTCATAGTGGTCGAACCAGAAGTGCCCGACCCGTATAGCGAAATGATCCGCTTGCACAAAGCTGTAGGCTCGCTTGGCCCAGGGATCGATCTGCTGGTTTATTCTGAGGCCGAATACCAGCGGCGCAGTCAGGTGCCGGGCACGGTGCTGTACTGGGCACGCAAGGAGGGAAGAGCCCTCTATGAAGCCCCATCTTGAAGAGGCCTGGCGATCCCTGCGCTTGGCGGATCGCGACCTCAAGGCATTTGAAGTGTTGAAAAAAGACCCCGAGGTTCACCCTGCTATCCTCTATTTCCATGCCCAGCAAGCGGTAGAGAAATCTCTCAAGGCAGTCTTGTTTGCCCAACAGATTGAATTCACACGCACCCATGACCTGGTCAAGCTAGCGCGTCTGCTCAACGACCGGGGCATTTCGTTGCCGGTTGGGGAAGATCAACTCCGTCAACTCAACCCCTTTGCTGTTGCCTTTCGCTACGACGACACAGAATTTGCGCCTATTCCCCAACAAGAGGTGGCAAGTCTGCTGACAGAGATTCGCTGTTGGGCAGCGGAAGAAGTCAGTGCAGCAACGGAACGGGAGAAAGGCGATGGCCCGGACTACGATTGACCGCTTGATTATCAACTCGCCCTACGAAGAGCCGAAATACCACTGGCACTACGACCGCAAGACGCGCACCTTCGAGCTGGTGGAGGGCCGCCGCCCGGCGGGCTACGTGGTGGCGACTCCCGGTTCAAAATCTTTCGACGATCCGGGCATCTTCGTCGAGATCCCACTTGTCAACCAAATTCGACCCCGCGTCAAAGCCTGGCGCGAGGCAGGCTATCCCGGCGTTACCGCCATCACCAAGCGGCTCTTGGAGTACTGGCATGACCCCGAGGAGTTCGACAGACGTCGCTTTTTCTTTTGCCAGTTGGAGGCGGCAGAGACGCTCATTTGGCTGACCGAGGCGCCGCCTGCCGAGCGGGTAGGCATTGAGATCCCAGGTGACGGCGGGGCCTTCTTGCGTCGGTGCTGCAAGATGGCAACGGGTACGGGCAAGACCATCGTGATGGCGATGGTGATTGCCTGGCACATCCTCAACAAGGTGGCCAATCCCCAAGATGCGCGCTTTTCGAAAAACGTGCTGGTCATCGCGCCGGGACTGACGGTGAAGCAGAGACTGGCTGTCCTCGAGCCAGCCGCCGAGGGCAACTACTATGAGGCGTTTTCCATCGTGCCCCCCGCCTTCCTCGATAAGCTTCGCCAAGGGAAAGTATTGGTGCGCAACTGGCACGCCCTGGCTTGGGAAAGCGAAGAGCAAATCAAGGCGCGCAAAAGCGTGGACAAGCGCGGCGTCAAAAGTGACGAAGCCTATGCCCGTGAAGTTTTGGGCGAGATGGCAAATGCTTCCAATCTGCTAGTCATCAACGATGAGGCGCACCACGCCTGGCGCGTCAACCAGGAAGCTGAAGGGAAGTCCTTGCGCGCTCGCGACCTGAAAGACAGCGCTGCGGAAGCCACAGTCTGGGTAGGCGGGCTGGATCGTCTGCATCGCTCACGAGGCATTCTGACCTGCTACGACTTTTCCGCCACCCCTTTTGCACCATCGGGAAAAAAGAGCAGCGAGGAGAACCTGTTCGGCTGGATTGTCAGTGATTTTGGCCTCAACGACGCAATCGAATCCGGCTTAGTCAAGACGCCGCGTGTGGTGGTGCGCGACGACGCCGTGCCGGACGCCAAAACCTACAAATCCCGTCTCTACCACATCTACAACGACCCAGAAGTCAGAGACGACCTCAACCGCCGCGCCGAACTCCACGAGCCGCTGCCGGATCTGGTGCTGAACGCCTATTACCTGCTGGGTTACGACTGGCGTGAGACATGGAGAGCCTGGAAAGCGGCCGGCCTGCCCACGCCGCCTGTGATGATCACCGTCTGTAACCGAACTGAGACAGCAGCGCGGGTCAAGCACGCCTTCGATTCGCGGAGCATTCACATCGACGAGCTATGCGACCCGGAGCGAATCCTGCATATCGACTCGAAGGTGCTAGAAGAGGCTGAGGCAAAGGAAGAGTCCGCGGTAACAGTAGAGGCGTCGAACGAGACCGAGGAGGGGGAGGAGGAAGAGGCACCCGTCGAGCGCAGGCTAACCAAGGCAGAACAGGCGGAACTTTTGCGGAAGATCGTAGATACGGTTGGCAAGGTGGGGCAGCCAGGCGAGAAGATCCAGAACGTCATTTCCGTCGGGATGCTGAGCGAGGGCTGGGACGCCAAGACGGTGACGCACATTATGGGGCTGCGGGCCTTTACCTCGCAACTGCTGTGCGAGCAGGTTGTAGGCCGGGGCCTGCGCCGCACATCCTACGAGATCAACCCACAGACCGGGCTGCTTGAGCCCGAGTACGTCAACATCTTCGGCGTGCCTTTCACGTTCTTACCGCATGAGAATAGCGGAGATGGCCCGCCACCGCCGCCAACGCCCAAGACTGCGGTAGAGCCGGATCCAGCCAAAGCGGAGTTTGAGATCCGCTGGCCGAATGTGGTGCGTATCGAGCGCGTACTTCAGCCAGTATTGACTCTTGATTGGTCGAAGGTGCAGCCCTTGGAGCTGAACGCGGCCCAGACACCGCAGGTGGCCGAACTGGCACCAATTCTCGAAGGCAAGCCAGACGTAACTCAAATCAGCCGCATCGAACTGGAGCAGTTGGCCCGGGAGTTTCGCACCCAGCGCATCATCTTCGAAACTGCCCGGAACGTGTTCGATCAAATCAAGCAAAGCTGGAAAGGCAGTCGCGAAATCTTGCTGGCGCAGTTGGTGCGGATTGTGGAGCAGTTCATTCGCTCTGACCGCATCTTGATCTCCCCACCTCTTTTTTATCAGGACGAACTGCGCCGTCGGTTGATCATCACCCTCAACATGTCACGGATTGTGCAACATGTGTGCGAGGCGGTGCGGCAGGAAAACATAGAGCGGCTTACTCCAATCTTCGACCGCGATCACCCTATCCGCTCGACGGGCCAAATGCGTACCTGGTACACGAGCAAACCCTGCCAACGCACGCGCAAGTCACACATCAACGTCTGTGTCTACGACAGCACCTGGGAGGCGTCGGACGCTTTCGTCCTGGACAATAGCAGTGCCGTGAGCGCCTGGGCAAAAAACGACCATCTGGGCTTCGAGGTGCCTTACGTCTATCGTGGCGTGGTGCGGAAGTATCGGCCAGATTTTCTTGTGCGGCTTGCCAATGGCGACATGCTCATTCTGGAAACGAAGGGACAGGACACTGAACTAGACCGGGTGAAGCGGTGCTATCTCGAGGAGTGGGTGCAAGCCGTCAATACGCATGGCGCGTTCGGTCGCTGGCAGTGGAAGGTGGCCCGTCACCCAGGCGAGATACGGGACATTTTGTTGCAAAGCCTAGAGCAGTAGGAAGCTGGAACCCGAAAGGCTTGTGAACGTGTTGATAGCAGCCAACTGCTGGGCCCCCCGTACATACTGCGGCCCTCTCTCAGAGGGATGTACGGATATTCGCCAAGACTGAGCCGTCTTTCCTGGCCCCGGAATCGGTAGCGAAACCGCCAGAGCCTCGACCCGTTGGGCTTCACCTCCAAGTACAGCCCTTCTTTGTCTGGCAACTGGTAGGGCTTGTCCTTGGGTTTGGCATTCCTGATAACTATCTCCGACAGAGCCATGTCCCGCCCTGGCTTTTGTGTCCCTGGTCATGTCCCACTTCAGCCCGGATTACAGTGGATTCTGTCAGTCTATCTTGGACACTGAAAAGCCCGGAAGCCCTTCTAGACAAGGGCTGGCTGGATCTGGGTGGATGTCATCGGACTACGTAGTAACGGAGAGGGTGGGATTCGAACCCACGGTGGCTTGCGCCACGGCAGTTTTCAAGACTGCTTCCTTAAACCACTCGGACACCTCTCCACCCTATCCCTGGCAGGGATCTGCAGCCTTACCTATCTTAGGCTCTGCAATTGCCTTTGTGCAGCCGGGGAGCCACCCCCCTGACAATAGCTTGTGAGCAAGAACAGGGATCCGCTATAACCCACCTGAGGGATCCCTGGCTGACCGATGAGAGGACACTTTTGCCCAGCCCAGGTGCGACTTCTAGCTTGGCTGGCGCCGGTGTTGCTGACCGCCTGTCGACTCCTGCCGTCTACGGAACCTCCTGCCGCTGCCCAGCCGGATCCAGTGCTGCGCCACATCGGTGAAGATGGCACCCACTTTGAGGCTTCTGTGGGCGATACCCGCGCCCTTCCTCCCCACTTCCCGCAGCAGTTGCGCCTGCCCAACGCCACCGTCGTCTCTTCCGGGCAGATTTGGGATCAGGAGGGGGGATTGGCTTCCTTGATCCTGGAGACCTCTCAGCCTCTGGAGGAGATTGCCGCTTACTACCGCCGCACCCTCTGGGGCCGGGGCTGGGATCTCCTCTCCGATGTTGAGCAGGCCAACGGCATCCGCACGCTAGTGTTCGAGTCTCCCCCCCGCCCCGACAGACCACTCCAGCAGGCAGTCATCCAGCTGGGATCCCCTCGCCGCGGGCCGGATCAGGTGGAGTACCGCGATATCTTGATTTTGCTGAGTACCATTGCCCCTGTTGGCGAAGCGCCGCCTGCTGCTCCTTAGAGCATGCCCGTCTATACCCAAGCAATTGAAATTGCCGCTGGCGTGGCCCAGGTGGAGCGCTGCCTAGTCGACCCCGAGCTGATGCGGCGCTGGCTCAGCCCCCTTTTGGGATGTGAAGCCTTGGGATCCCCTACGGGACAATTGGGTAGCCGCTACCGCTTTTTCCTACGCCTGCCTCTAGTCTCCCCCAGCTTGGACTGCGTGATTGTCGAGCGCGCCGAGGGCCTGGTGGAGTGGCAGTTCGAGGGTTTTTTTCAGGGCACTGACCGCTGGGAGTGCCACCCCCAAGCATTGGGGACGCTCTTGGTCAACCGCTTTGAGTTTTGCATCCCCAACCCCTGGGTGGCGGCAGGGTTTCATCTCGTGGCAGCAGAGCTGACCCGGCACGACATGCGGGCGCAACTGCGGCGGCTAAAGGCAGTAGCCGAGGCTTTGGGTTAGGCTGGTGGCAGGGAGTAAAGAAACGTAAAAAACTGCCATGACCAGCAACAGCGGCTTGTTCAACCGTCGCTTCTTCGAAAACTTCATCCCCCAGCCAGCCAACAACTCTCTGCAGATTGGCGAGCTGGCCCCCGACTTTGAGCTGCCTAACGTCCAAGGGGATCCCGTGCGCCTGTCAGACTACCGCGGCCACAAGCCGGTGGTTCTGGCCTTTACCCGCATCTTTACGGAAAAGCTCTTCTGCCCCTTCTGCTACCCCCACATCCAGGAGCTGAAGGCCCGCTACGAAGAGATCCGGGCGCTGGGAGCAGAGCTGCTGATGGTTACCAGCACCGACCCGGTGCAAAGCCAACAGATCCAAGCCGACCTGCAACTGCCCTATCCGCTGTTGGTGGATCCAGAGTGCAAAACTTTTCGGCTCTACGGCGTTGGCCAAGCCCTAGGGGCGCCCCTGCCGGGCCAGTTTGTTGTTGATCGCGAAGGGAGGCTGCGCTATAAGCACCTCTTCTCCTTTGCCGAGCCCAACGCCAGCACCGACGAAGTGCTGCGGGTCTTGCGGGAGGGGCTGACCAGCGGTTGGGACGGAACCCGTCGAGTGGCTCCAGTGCCCTTTTTCTAGGCGGTTTCTAGGCAAGCTGGGAAGAGGAGGGAAAAGGGGTGGTCCTTGCGCGGCTGGCCCAGAACAGCGCCCGGCAGGCGGAGATCCTGGGACTACATGCGGCGCTTGCTCTCCTTGGGCAAGGCGGAAGAGCCACAACTGCCGCCGCCTCTGGTGCTGCGCAACATCCTGGTGGATTTGGGGCCGGTTTACGTGAAGCTAGGCCAGTTGCTGAGCACCCGCCTCGATCTGCTGCCGCGGGAGTACATCGAGCCCTCAGCAGTCTGCAGAGCAATGTGCCCCCCGTGCCCTGGAACGCGGTGGAGATCCTGCTGCGCCAGCAGTTGCGCCAGCCGCTGGAGCGGGTCTTCAGCAGCCTTGACACAGGAGCGGTGGCAGCGGGATCCATCGCCCAAGTCCATCGTGCCCGCCTCGTGAGCGGCGAAGCAGTGGCCCTCAAGATCCAGCGGCAGCATTGCCGAGCTGGTGGCGCAAACAGAGTTGGGCCGGCTGACCGACGTGGTGGCCTTGGCCAACGAATTTTGCCGAGCCATCCGGTTGGGCTCTGGTCGCGTTGCTCTCTTGAACTGTGGCATGGTCGGGCGGCTGGATCCCTGCACACAGCCGATTGTGCTGGAGCTGATTTTGGCCATCGTCAGCTTGGATGCCCAGCGCTGTGCCGAGCTGACTCTGGAACTGGCCCTGCCGGAAAGTCCCAGGGGCAGCTTGCGGGCCCTGATGGCAGACGTATTTCGGCAGCAGTTGCTGGGGAAAGCTCCCCTACCTTCGTTGCTGCGCAGGGCCCTGGATCTGAAAAACCTCTCCCTGCAATCTCCGGGGCAATTGGAAGTGCTGCTTAGCCGCATCACACTTCGGAAACCCAACGCTGGAACCTGACGGTGCAGGATCTGGAAGGCCTGCGCAGCAGCCTGGATCAGTCAGCCAACTGCCTCTCCTAGTGGTTGGATCCCTGATTATCGGCGCCGCCATCATCTCGGCGCAAACCTAGTGCTTTCAGGTCTTCTGGCTGAGCGAGCTGCTTTTTAGCGCCGCCAGCCTGTTGGGCCTGTGGCTTATCCTGAGCATCCTCCGCTCCGGTCGCCTGCGCGGCTAATCCCCAGGCCAGCTGCCTAGGTATCCCTGTGCTCGGGATGTTTGCGAAACAACAAAAAAGCGGTATCAACGCCTTTGCGAGCGCCTCCAAGGATCCAGGAAAGGCCCATTTTTTCGTTACCCGCTCGATGCCTTGCGCCACAAGGCTTTCAGGCTCTCACCGCCCCTCTCCAAGGCCACTTTTTGCCCTTTTCGACCGACCCCCTCGCAAATGGGTCTTGTACCCCTTGCCCTGCTTGGCTTCAATCGAGGAGCAGTCCTAGTGCTGGCTCTGCTGGCTAGGGGCTCTGCCCCGAAAGCTAGGGCTGTTCTCCCTTCGGGGGGATTCCTAGAAATTGGAAACTACTCGATAATGATCCGGTCGGCCATTTGGCCGCCTCGCGTTCCCCCTTCGGGAGGATCCCTAGAAGTTGAAAACGCCAGGCATTACCTAGCGGCAAAGCGCGGGGCTTGGCTGTAGCTCCCCCTTCGGGGGGATAAAAATTGGAAAGGAATCGGGAACGCCCCTGTGAGCCTAGTGCTGCCAAAGCTCGCCCTGACGTTGGGAGATCCAGCGGGGATTGGGCCAGAGATTGTGCTCAAGGCGCTGGCGGATCCCCAGGTGCAGGCCTGCGCCCAGATAACGGTGGTGGGCGAGCGGCAGGTTTTGCAGGCTACCTACCGTCTCTTGAAAGCAAAAGGGGTAGCGGATCCCTTAGCTGACCCAGAAGGGATTCCAGTCCTAGAGTGCGGCAGCGGCTTCCACCTAGAGCCCTCTGGCGTGGGCCGGGGGGATGCCCAGAGCGGAGCGGCCAGCTTTGTCTACCTGAAAACGGCTGTTGAAGGGGCGCTGCAAAGCCAGTTCCAGGGGATCGTGACCGCCCCCATTGCCAAATACCTCTGGCACCAAGCAGGCTACCCCTTCCCCGGCCAAACAGAGGTACTGGCCCAGCTCAGCGGGCGCGAGTGCTACGGGATGCTGTTTGTGGCCCGTTCTCCCTACAGCGGCTGGCAGATGCGGGTTCTACTGGCCACCACCCACATCCCCTTGAGCCAGGTGCCCCTCACCCTCACCCCAGAGCTGGTGCGCAGGAAGTTGGACTTGCTGGCGGGGTCCCTGCGCGAGCTTTTTGGGATTGGCGATCCCGTGATTGCCGTGGCTGGCCTCAACCCCCATGCCGGCGAACAGGGGCAACTGGGTTCAGAAGAACAGGAGTGGCTGGCGGAGCTGCTAGGTACCTATCCCCACGCCAGAATCTGGGGGCCGCTTCCCCCCGATACGATGTGGCTAGCTCCCGCCCAAGCCTGGTATGGTCAAGGGTCTCCCGCCGTGGCCGATGCCTACCTGGCCCTCTACCACGACCAAGGCCTGATCCCGGTGAAGCTGCTGGCGTTTGACCGAGCCGTCAACCTAACCCTGGGGCTGCCCTTTATTCGCACCTCCCCCGACCACGGCACTGCCTTTGACATAGCTGGACAGGGGGTGGCCCGCGCCGAGAGCCTCAAGCAGGCAATCCTGCTGGCAGCCGAACTGGCCCCTACGGCCGCCGCAGCGTCTCGATCCCTCCAGGGCCAGCGATAATGGCCTCCGTGGCCATGCCGATAAACAGGCCGTGCTCCACTACCCCCACCGTTGCTTTGAGTTGCTCAGCTAGCTTGGCTGGATCGGCAATAGGGCCAAACTGGCAGTCGAGGATGTAGTGCTGCTCGTCGGTGAGGTAGGGATCCCCGTCGGCCGTGCGCCGCAGCACCGCCTGGCAGCCCAGGGCTTCCACCCGCGCCAGGGTAGTCTTCCAGCCAAAGCGCACCACCTCCACCGGCACTGGGAAGCGCGTGCCTAGCTGCGCCACCTTCTTGGAGGCGTCGGCAATGATGATTAGCTCGGCGGCGCTGGCCTCCACCAGTTTCTCCCGCAGCAGGGCTCCCCCTGCCCCCTTGATGAGATTGAGGGATCCCACCTCAATTTCATCAGCTCCATCGATGGCCAGATCCAAGCGGGGCTGCTCTTCCAGCGTGGTCAGCGGGATCCCTAGAGAGCGGGCCTGTTCTGCCGTGCGCTCGGAAGTGGGCACCCCAATGAACTGCAGCCCCTCCTTTCGCATGCGCTGGGCTAGGGCGCTCACCGCAAAGGTGGCTGTGGAGCCCGTCCCCAGGCCCACCACCATGCCTGACTGTACCCGCTGGGCTGCTGCCTGGGCTGCCGCCTGTTTCAGCTCCTCAGAACTAGCCATCCTATTCCCGCTGGAGTCCAACTTGCTATTCTACCGCCCACTCCAACTAAAGCCCTGCGGCGCCTCCACCACCTGGCCAAAGAGATCGTAGGGCTCGGCCCGCGTAATCTGGACCGGCACCAGGGATCCCAGAGATCCGGGCCCGCGCACATACACCACCCCGTCCACCTCAGGGGCAAAGCGGGGGGAGCGGCCAATCCACTCGCCCGTGCGGGGGTTTTCCTGCTCCAGGAGCACAGGCACCACCTGCCCCACCTGCTCGCGGTTGCGGCGGAAGGCGATCCCCTGCTGCAGCTGCATCAGGCGGGCGCGGCGCTCTTTTTTGACGCGCTCAGGCACTTGGTGAGGAAGGTGGTAGGCAGGCGTGCCTTCTTCAGGAGAAAAGGTAAACACCCCCACATGGTCAAATTGGTGGCGCTGCACAAAGTCCAACAGATGCTGGAAGTGCTCCTCTGTCTCGCCAGGAAAGCCGACGATGAAGCTGGTGCGCAGCACGGCCTTGGGTAGGGCCTGACGCAGCCGCTCGATCAACCGGTCGTTGACCTGGTCCTGCCAGGGGCGGTTCATGGCCTTGAGGATCTCGGGGTGGCTGTGCTGCAGCGGCAGATCTAGGTAGAGCAAGAAATTGGGGGTCTCCTGAATGGCCTCTACCACTGCCGGAGTAATGCCCGTAGGGTAGGCATAGAGCATGCGGACCCAGGGAATAGGGATCTTGCCCAGAGCACGGATGAGCTCAGCCAGCCGCGGCTCCCCGTAGAGGTCGATCCCGTAGTTGGTGGTGATCTGGGAAATGAGAATCAGCTCCTGCACCCCTTCTGCAGCCAGTTGTTCGGCCTCCCGCAGGATGGACTCGATGGGACGAGAGCGTTGCTTGCCCCGCAGGTGGGGGATGATGCAGAAAGAGCAGCGATAGTCACACCCCTCTGCCACCCGCAGGTAGGCCACTGGCGCGTGGGTAGTGCGATAGCGGGGGACAGTCTCATCAGCAATGTAGTCCAAGCTGGAGGTGACGGCATTAACCCGCTCTCCCCGCTCCACCCGCTCCATAACTTGGACGATTTGGTGGTAGTCGCCCGTGCCCACAATGGCCACCGCCTCCGGGATCTCCCGCAGCAGCTCCTCCTGGAAGTGCTGCGCCAAGCAGCCAGCGATGATGAGCTTCTTGCCCTGCACTGCCAGCTCCATCAAGGTGCTGACCGACTCCCGCCGCGCCGCTTCGATGAAGCTGCAGGTGTTGACAATGATGTAGTCGGCGCTCTCTTCATCCCCCTCCACCCGGTAGCCCGCCTGGGCCAGCAGGCCCATCATGTGTTCCGTGTCCACGCGGTTTTTCTCACAGCCCAGATGCACAACGGCAACAGCCGGCGCTTCCTTTGGGGAAGCAGAAAGGCTGCGAGAGGGCGTAGGCAGAGCGGTTTCCAACCGGTTCATAGCCACAGGAGAGGCCGAGAGAATGGCAACAATAGACAACAAATGAATTGGGAAAATTGAGGCCTTCCTATTCTAGTTCTAGTTGGGTTTCGCTTCTAAAGGCGGGGAGGAGGACTGTCCATCTTGTCTAACTCCCCTGCCAACCAGCTCAATCGGGATAACCCCCAAATTGAACCCACACCAAGCCGAGAGCCACAGCCACCGCCAGCCCCGTGGCTGCCCAGCTCCAGGGATCCCTTGCCATCTCTTCTGGGAGCAGAGGTGCTCTTCCATAGCCCCTCAGGCGCAGCGCCTGATAGACCCGCTCGGAGCGCTCGTAGCTGCGCACCAGGAGAGTGCCCACTGCAGCAGCCAGGAAGGGAAGGTCTTGTCGCAAGGCCAGGTCCGGACGCCACAGGGATCCCCGCGGTCGCCAGCCCCTCAGCCGAGCTGCCCGCTGCATCCGCTGCCACTGGGTAGCCACCTCCTGCAAATAGCGCTGGGTTAGCCAAGCCAGTTCCAGGAGTAGGTCGGGGATCCCCAAAGCCCCTAGGGCTGCCAACAGGGCCGGCAGAGGGGTGGTCTCCCCCAGCAGCATTGCCAGGGCCAACAGCGCCAGGCTGCGCCCGCCAAGGCAAAGCGCCCTCTCCAGCCCCTCCCAGCGCAAAGCCAAGGAGCCCCACTGCCAGAGGAAGGTCTCCCCAACGGCAAAAGGCAAGAAGAGGACGAAGGCTATCAACAAAACTCCTGGGGCGGCCAGCCGTCTTAGCCCTCGGCGCAGGGGCAAGCCGGAGAGCGCCCAAAGAAGAGCCACCAACACCCAAACTAGGGGTAGCAAGGCCAAGCGCTGCACCTGGGCAAAAGCCGCCATCAATGCCAGTAGGCCAACCACCTTGGGCAGAGGCCGCCAGCGGTGGAGCCAAGGGGAGGAAAAACTCCTGGAGGCGAGAGGTGGGCAGGGCAGATTAGCCTTAGAGCTTTTCATCCTCCCCCAAAAGCTGCGGCTGTACCCGCTGCAAGAACAGCACCACCCAACGGGTAAACAGCCCCTCCACCCCTGCCAGCGGCAGATGAGCTGCCATCAAGCCGGCCAGGGCCAAGCGCTCTGCGGACGTGGAAGGGATCCCCTCGCTGTACAGCGCCGCCAGCACCACGCCGTAAAATAGCAGCGCCGCCAGCACCACCCCTGCAGCTCCTGCCCAAAAGGCAGCCCAGCCCGTTCCCAGCTGCCGCCGGCTTGCTTGAAAGATCCCTCCTGCCAAAAGCGCCGGGATCCCCAGGATGGCGGCGTTGATCCCCAGGGTGGTCAGCCCTCCATGCCCGAAAGCCACGGCCTGAAAGAACAGGCCCACCAGGATGGCCGGGTAGGCCAAGACCCCCAAGAGCACGCCCATTAGGCCATTGAGCAGCAGGTGCAGGCTGGTTGGAGGAAAGGGCAGGTGAATGGAGGAGGCGACAAAAAAAGCCGCTGTCAGCAGCGCTGCCTTGGGGAGCGGGCGGCGGGGATCCCTTTCCAGCCGCTGCAGGCGGCCCAGGCTGTAGCCGGTGATCAAGGCGGTGAGGCCATAGCCTCCCAACCACAGGGGCGCTGGCAAAAGGCCCTCGCTGATGTGCATGGCTAGTCCTGCTCCAGAGCAGCAGCGCCGACTTCGGAGCTTGGCCGTTCTCCACCCACAGAGGCGGCAGGGCGGGGCCGCAAGAAAAACAGCGCTGTGCCTAAGCAGCCCCAGATAACGCAGGCAGCCATGACCCCCCGCTGCAGAGGCCCAAAGCCAGGAGAGGGGGGGCTGGGGATCCCTAGCCCCTCTCCAACCGGCACCTTCACCACTACGCCGTGCCCCGCCTGGCGAATGTGCACCTGCCACAGGCCCTTGAGCTCCGGATCCGGCTGCAGCCAAAACCGGCCCTGGGCGTCCGTCTGCCCCTCCTGCCAAGGAGTGCTGGGATTGCTAGGTGCAAACACCGTTACCTGCGCCGAACGCATCGGCTCGCCTGTATCGTAGCGGGCCTGGATCTCGAACGTGGGAACTGCTCGCCAAGAGGCCTCCACCCCGTGTCCCCAAGCCGGGGCAGCCAGAAGCAAGCCAAAAGCCAGCCAGCTCAATTGCCAGCAAGAGTGGAAAGGGGCGCGACTTGGCCAGACTGGGTTCATCGCTAAGCAAAGGATAGAGGACAACAAAAGCCAACGGGACTTGAGGGCAAAGACCTACGTCAAGAACCCCGTCCTGCCGAGGCAATCAGGCGAACCCCAGCGCTGCCTTTGAGGCCGTCCTTGAAGGGCAGCCTGTCATTCCCAAACAGGTGGTCGAAGTGAAAGGCGGCTTCCCAGTCCGCCACCTGGCCTCCCGGACAAGACCCTTGTGCTCTTCTCCCACCTACTCGCCACAGACGAGGGCCAGCTCAGGACTGAACTTGAGCACACATGGGATCCCCTCCGCCTCCCTTTTTGCTGTTCAGGCTCTACCCTTGATCCAGAGAGAGTAGCCCTTCGACGGACCCTCCAGCGCCGGCATTTGTCGCTTGGCCCAGGCAGTCCTGCTCTACCGAACCACAGATTTCTTCACCCTTACAATCCCCCGCTGGGGCATCCCCCAGAAACTACTCCTGCGCCAAGTTTCCGGCCCGCACCCAACCTTCCTGCCCGTTCTGCCGCCGGATGCGCTGCCAGCGGCCATCGGCGCTGTATTCCAGCACTTCCACCACCTCGTTCATGGGCACACCACCGATGTAAGCTCCTTCCCGGTCGGGAGTGGCCCGTAGCGCTAGGCCAATCGGCTCAATTACCCGTCCCCGTTCCCCTGGAGCAAGGCTGGTTTCTACCAGTGGCCGAATTGGCGAGGGGGTAGAGTTAGGTGTAGATTCAACCCCAGAAGTTGCAGAAAGTGGAGCCGAGGCAACTGCTGCTCCTTCCACGGGGCCCAGGTTGCCAGCGCGTACCCAGCCTTCCTGGCCGTTCAGCTCTCGCCGCACCCGTTGCCAGCGGCCATCGGCGCTGTACTCCAGCACCGTCACTATTTCCCCCGCCCCAATTCCCCCTTGGTAAGCTCCCTCCACCGAGGGCTTGCTGCGGATGGCTAGACCCAGAGGCTCGATCACCCGCCCCCGGCTGCCAGGCGGAAAGGCAGTGGAATCAAGGCTGCCTACAGCCGGCGGAGACTCCCTCTGAGTAGGGCGAGCCGAGGGGGAAAAGGGCAAGCTTGTCGGTCTAGGCAAAGGCTCCACCCGCACCGCTCGAGGAAACTGCGGCACTGCAGGGGGAGCCAGCAGGGGAGCAATGAACTGCCACGCCTGCCAACCCAGAGCAGCCAAGGCCCCAACCGAGAGGCTCAGGGCCATTAGGGTGCCGAAGGGAAAACTCCCCGCCGCGGGAGAAGAACGGCCTCGCACCGGGTAGTTAGCCATCCAAAACTCAGCTCCCAAAAGCTGAGAGTAAGAGCCTTGCCAACGCTTGCAAGCCCCAGAGCATCTCTAGTACTTCTAGTTTCGCCTCTGGGTGCTGGCTTGGGAAGCTATCTCCCAAGGGGCAAGCTCAGCAGCACGTTTAGCCTCTACTTGGTGAACATATTCTCCCAGTCAGTGGTGAGAATTTCGTGGCCAAAGGTCCAGCCGGCTAGGAGCAAGGGCAAGGCCAAGCCCAAGAAGCCGAAGAAACTGATTACCTGAGCAATTTGCCGCTGTGCCCTTTTCCTTTTCGGGTCGGGGATGTTACTAGCAGCTACCGTGAGCTTTGAGCAAAAGGCTACCACCACCGCCCCCGCTGGCCCCAGCACCAGCGATGGCCACAGCCAATCCGCTACCTGCGCATACTCGTAGGCCCGCGTGAACGGCATGATGACGAAACAGACCAGCTCTAGCACTCCCCAGGTGAAGAGGGCCACCTGGATATCCTTGCGAAAGACGGCGTTGGGATCGTAGTACATAAGCCTCTGGGAAAAACCCCCACCATGCCACTCTAAGGCCTGGCCGGCAAGTTGTTACTCCCCTTCTTTGCAGACAGCCTAACTGGAGTGGTTGCCACTCATTTGCCTAGAGACAGAGGCTCGAGGAAAGCCAAACAGCCAATTCAAACAGCCAATTCAATAAGAGTCTGAAGCAGTCTGTTGTATAAATAAAGACTGCCTGGGTTTGCCGCTTTCTGCAGCCCGGATATGTCCTGCTGGCAGAGCTTTTCTGCAGCCCTGTCCCCTCCTAGTTACCCCGCTATGTTCCGCATCCTTATTGTCGACGACGATCCCAGCATTTGCACGCTGCTCAAGCGGTACTTGCAGCGCCAAGGGTACACGGTCGAGGTGGCTGCAACCGGTGCCGAGGGCCTGCAGCAGTTACGTACTTTTCAGCCGGACTTGGTGATTTTGGATTTGAACTTGCCAGATGTCAGCGGCTACAGCCTCTGCCGGCAGATGCAAAAGGAGACTGGCGTGTATGTATTGATGCTAACCAGCCGAGTGAATCCTGCCGACAAGCTGCAAGGATTTCAGCTAGGCGCAGATGACTACCTGACCAAACCCTTCACCCTACCGGAGCTACAAGCACGGGTGCAGGCTATCCTGCGCCGAGGGCGGACGAAAGCCCAGGGAGGAAGCGCCCCCGTTCTAACCTTTGCCTCCTTGGTGATTAACCCAGAAACCCGGGAAGTCACTCGCGACCAGCGCCCCATTAGCCTAACGGCTCTGGAGTTTGACTTGCTCTACACCATGGCCCGCTACCCTGGACGGGTTTGGCGACGCGCTGAGCTGATCCGAGAGGTGTGGGACTTTAACTATGAAGGAGATGAGCGAGTCGTTGATGTCCACATTGGCCAAATTCGCAAGAAGTTAGAGACTGATGCCAGTCAGCCAGAGCTAATCCGCACCGTGCGCGGCGTTGGCTACAAGTTTGAGCCCCCCACTCCAAAGGAGGGAGGAGGGGAATTCAAATAGCCATAAAAGAGAGAGAGGTTGAGAGTAAAAGCGCGCTAATCCAGACGACGGCCTGTCAAGCGCACAAAGATATCTTCTAGGTTGGCAGGGCGCACCATCAGGCCGGTTTTGTCGGATTCAGCTTCCAACTGCCGCTGGGCCTCCGCCAAGCTGGGGAAAAAGGTGTAGCTCACCTCCTGTCCAGGTCGGGAGCGCACCAGCAGAGCTTCCCCGTACTTGGCCCGCAACTGACTAGGGCTGCCCAGCTCGATCAGCTTGCCGCCGTCCATGATGCCGATGCGGTCGCACAGCTCTTCGGCCTCCTCCATGTAGTGGGTGGTAACTAGCAAGGTCATCCCCTGTCGATTCAGATCCCGCAGGATCTCCCACAACAGCCGCCGCGCTTGGGGATCCAATCCAACCGTCGGCTCGTCCAGGAACAAGATTTGAGGCTGGTGCAGCAGGGCTCTGGCCACTTGCAGGCGCCGCTTCATGCCGCCGGAGAGGGTCTTCACCTTGTCGTGCCGCCGGTCGGCCAGCTTCACGTACTCCAGCCACTCGTCAATGCGCCGCTGCCGCTCCGGGTTGGGAATGTGGTGCATGCGGCCGTGGAACTCCAGGTTTTCCCAAACCGTTAGCTCCGCCTCTAGGGTAATAGGCTGCAACACCACCCCAATCTGCCGCCGCACTGCTAAGGGATCCCGCACCACGTCGTAGCCCCCCACTTGGATGGATCCCTGGCTGGGTCGCGTGAGGCTAGTGAGCATGCGGATGGTGGTGGATTTGCCGGCGCCGTTGGGCCCCAGCAGGGCAAATACCTCCCCCTGAAAGATCCGCAGGCTCAAGTCCTGAACAGCCACCTGCTGCCCAAAGCGCTTCCACACCCCCTGCGTTTCCACTGCCGCCGGCTGGGTCTGGGGCAGAGTCGGGGCCATTGAAAGAGTGGTTGCAGTCGGCTCCATCTGCAGTGTAAAGAAACCTTTCTTCCCTAGCATACGCCAGTTGGGTTGGCCTTCTCTCCTGGGCGGCTGTGATCTTCCTTACTCGGAGCTTTCACCTCGCCCTTGCAAAATAATTGCTGAGGAGCGGGGCTAGCCGAAGCTCTACCCGAAGCACCAGAGTGGAGAGGAACTATGCCAAGTGGAGACCGATTCGATCAGATTGACTTCCGCCTGGATCGCCTAGTCGGCGCTGTGTTGACCCTAGTTGAAGCCGTCAGCTCTATCAAAGACGACTTGTCCCAGTTAAAAGACATCGTTCAGCAGCAGGCGCGGATGACGCAAGAGCACAGCGCGTGGCTGGAGGAGTTCAAGGCCGTCTGCCAGCAGCAAGCTGAAACCGCCCAGCGCCAGGCCGCAACGGTTGAGCGCCTCATTGCCCACTTCTTGCTAGCTCAGCAGCCCAAGGCTTAAGGCATGTCACAATGACAGCAGAGCTGAGGTCATCCGCCCTTGGAGTTCCCGCTTGCACCAGCCCAGCAGGGTTCTGTGGACACAGAAGAGGTGCTGGCCTTTTTTCGCTGTCGTCGCCTGCCCTACTTGGATCGCTTTGGACCTCAAGAAGCCAAGCTGCCGACGGAAAACCTGCTGGAGCAATGGCGTCGGGATCGCCAAGCTCTGCAAGCTACTGTCCTGGAGCGATTCCCGGGAGAACAGGTCGCGCCGGGCAATGAAGCCCTTCTGGCAGCTATGGCAGCAGGGGCGGAGCGGATCTACGGCGGGCAGATTGTAGCAGAGCTGTTTTGGGAAGCTGAGGCGGAGCTTGCCAGCTCTGAAGTTGCCCTCGCCTCTTCCCCTGAGACAGAGCTTGAGCTCCCTGAGGACGACTCCACTAGGGCTGTTCCAGAGTTTCGCTCCGTTTGGGTAAGCAGCTCGCTGGACCTCCTGATTCGGGATCCCGCCCTTCGCAGCCAAGACCGGCCCGTTTACCTGCCGGTGCACATTCGCCTCGGCAAGCGCCCCAAGCCGGAGTACGAACTGTTGTTGGCTTTGCAGGCCGAGTTGCTTGGATCCCTGGAGGGGCAGGTGCCCAAGCACGGCTTTCTAATTTTGAAAGACAAGGAATGGTACCCCGTCGAGCTAGATCGACGACGTGCTCAGGTGCGCCGCCTGCTGCAAGATTACCTGCGCTCCCTCAGTCGACCCGAGCCGCCCCAGGTGTTAATGGCCCGCAGCCGCTGTCATCTCTGCCACTGGCGGAACTACTGTCGGCAGCTAAACGCCACCGCCCAGCCCCTCAGCCTGCTACCGGGTGTAACTAGATCCCGCTATCCCCTTCTGCAAAAGGCGGGGATCGACTCAATTGAAGCCTTAGCCAACGCCCCTCTGGAAACGCTGCAGGCCATTCCCCAGTTGGGAGCCCGCGTGGCCCTGCAACTGCAGCTCCAAGCCCGCGCCGCCCTCAGCCGCCAGCCTATCTGGCTGCAATCCCCACCCCCAGCTCTGCCGACAGCGCCCGTGGAGCTGTACTTCGACATCGAGGCAGATCCCCGCCACAACGTTGCTTACCTGCTGGGCTTGCTCGTGGTAGAACAAGCAGAGGAGCACAAGGTTGTCAACTACTACAGTTGCCTAGCTGCCGAGCCACAGGAGGAAGGACAGGCCTGGCAACAGTTTCTAGAGTTGGTTCAACGTTACCCTGAGGCGCCCATTTATCATTTCCATGGCTTTGAAGTACAGACTTGCCGGCAACTGGGGGAGCAGTACCAAACGGATCCCCGAGAGGTGCAGCAACTGTTGGAGCGCTTTGTGGATTTACACACCTGGATTCAGCGGTCGGTAGTGCTGCCCGTTGAGAGCTACTCCCTGAAGAACATCGCCCGCTGGCTGGGGTTCAAGTGGCGACTGCCCGAGGCCAATGGAGCCTACTCCATCTACTGGTATAGCCAGTGGCTAGAAACACGAGATCGCCACTATCTAGAGCAGACACTCATCTACAACGAGGACGATTGCCAGGCTACCTATCGCCTTAAAGCTTGGTTGAGTCAGAGTGCAGCTTCTGAGTCCAGTAGGAGATAGCTCCTTCCCATTGCCTAGCAAGGCAGTAACTGCCCTCCTTCTTCCAGCAAAAAACCCCCACCGAGGGGTGTAGTAGGGTCTGGCACCGAGCTATTTTTCCGGAGGGTCACCCCTCCAGTAGGTTCGCCGCTG
>NZ_JANSHH010000002.1:0-86160 GCF_047461515.1 Synechococcus sp. W70.1 | reverse complement strand
CCGCCGCCAGGGTCTCCATCGTCGGCACATCGCCGCAGCAGGCCATGACCACATCCGGCTCCGAGCCCTGGTCGTTGCTGGCCCACTCCCAGATCCCCAAGCCCTGGGTGCAGTGCTTGATGGCGGCGTCCATGTCCAGGTACTGCAGAGCCGGCTGTTTCCCCGCCACGATGACATTGACGTAGTGGCGGCTGCGCAGGCAGTGATCCGCCACTGAGAGCAGGGTGTTGGCATCGGGGGGCAGGTAGACGCGGATAACATCGGCTTTCTTGTTGACCACGTGATCCAGAAAGCCGGGATCCTGGTGGCTGAAGCCGTTGTGATCCTGCCGCCACACGTGGGAGGTGAGCAGGTAGTTGAGGGAAGGGATGGGCCGCCGCCAGGGGATGTGCCGGGAGGTTTTCAGCCACTTGGCGTGTTGGTTAAACATCGAGTCCACCAGGTGAATGAAGGCCTCGTAGCAGGAGAAGAAGCCGTGGCGACCGGTCAACAGGTAGCCCTCCAGCCAGCCCTGACAGACGTGCTCGCTCAGGATCTCCATAACCCGCCCATCGGGGGAGAGGTGCTCGTCGTAGTCGTAGGTAGGGGCCACCCAGGTGCGGTCACTGGCCTCAAACACGGCATCCAGCCGGTTGGAAGCGGTCTCGTCAGGGCCAAAGAGGCGGAAGTTGTGGGGGTTGAGCTTCATCACATCCCGCAAGAATTGCCCCAGCACCTTGGTGGCCTCGGCTTCCGTGGTGCCAGGGCGCGGGACGTCTACGGCGTAGCGGCGGAAATCTGGCATCCTCAGCTCCCGCGTCAGCAAGCCGCCGTTGGCATAGGGAGTGGCGCCCATGCGCTTTTCCCCCTTGGGAGCTAGCTCCTGCAGCTCGGGGAGCAGGCGGCCGTTTTCGTCGAAGAGCTCTTCTGGCCTGTAGCTGCGCAGCCACTCTTCCAGGATCTTGAGGTGCTCCGGCTTTTGGGCCAGATCCGCCAGCGGTACCTGGTGGGAGCGCCAGAAGTCCTCTATCTTTTTGCCGTCCACCTCTTTGGGGCCAGTCCAACCTTTGGGGGTGCGCAGGATGAGCATCGGCCACTGCGGACGGGTAGGATCCCCCTTGCTGCGGGCATAGTGCTGGATTTCTTGGATTTCATGGATAACGGTGTCGAGGGTGGCGGCCATCAACTGGTGCATTTCTGCCGGCTCGGAGCCCTCCACGAAGTAAGGCTTGTAGCCGTAGCCCACAAACAGGCTTTGCAGCTCTTCGCGGCTGAGGCGGCCCAGGATGGTGGGGTTGGCAATCTTGTAGCCGTTGAGGTGGAGAATGGGCAGCACCGCCCCGTCGCGGATGGGGTTGAGAAACTTGTTGGAGTGCCAGGAGGCAGCTAGAGGGCCGGTTTCCGCTTCTCCATCCCCTACCACACAGGCCACCAGCAGATCGGGGTTGTCAAAGGCTGCCCCAAAGGCGTGGGCTAGGGCATAGCCCAGCTCCCCCCCCTCATGGATGGAGCCGGGGGTTTCCGGAGCCGCATGGCTGGGCACGCCGCCGGGGAAGGAGAACTGCTTGAAGAGCTTGCGCAGACCTTCGACATCCTGGGTGATGTTGGGGTACACCTCGCTGTAGGTGCCTTCCAAGTAGGTGTTGGCCACTAGGGCAGGGCCGCCGTGGCCGGGGCCGGTGATGTAGAGGACGTTGAGGTTTTCCCGCTTGATGATGCGGTTGAGGTGCACGTAAATAAAGTTCAGCCCTGGAGTAGTGCCCCAGTGCCCTAGTAGGCGCGGCTTCACGTGTTCTGGCTTCAAGGGCTCCCGCAGCAGCGGATTGTCCATCAAGTAGATCTGCCCCACTGACAAGTAGTTGGCAGCCCGCCAGTAGGCGTCGATCTTGCGCAGTTCCTCGTCGGTGAGCGGTTTTCTCGAGAGCTGTTCTGCCAAAACCATAGCTCCACCCCCTAGGTATCTCTACTCCCATGGTGAGCTAGGTTTGGAGAAGGGCGAGGGGATCTTGGGATTCCTTTGGATTTGGGAGGAAGGGTCGGCCTACCACCACCAAGGCTTGAGGGGGGTGCCGTCGGGGAAGATCAGGCCAGCAATCCGGGCGCCGCTGTGCTTGAGGCCCTCGATCTGGGCGCCTTCTAGGTTGGCTTGCTCCAAATTAGCCCCGCTGAGGTCGGCGCGGCGCAAGTTAGCTCCCTGCAACTGGGCCTGGCGCAGCTCGGCGCCGCGGAGATCAGCCCCCTCTAGGTCGGCATTCTGCAAGTTGGCCCCCCGGAGATCTGCCCGCTGCAAATTGGCCCCCCGCAGATCCGCTTCCTCCAGGTTGGATCCGCGCAGATCCGCCCCCTTGAGGTTGGCTCCCCTTAGACAAATTTGCCGCAGCACCAGCCCCCGCAGGTCAGCTTTGCTGAGGTCTTGGCCGGCCAGATCCTGCCCCTCTCCCCCCCAGTTTTGCAACTGCCAGATGTGACGCAGCCGCTCCTCCAAGTGGGTGGCGTCTGAAAGCTGGGATCCGCGCAGGCTGGTGCCACTGACTTTTACCCCCCTCAGGTCGGCCCCCCGCAGATCCGCTCCTTCTAGGAGGGCGCCACTGAGCTTAGCCCCTTGCAAATTGGCCTGGCGCAGATCCGCTTGGCGCAGGTGGGCGCCGTTGAAGTTGCAAAGGCGCAGGTTAGCCTTTCTCAAATTGGCTTCGTAGAAGTTGGCACCCCCCAGCCGTGCCTCCTGCAGATCCACTCCCTCCAAGTCGGCGTAGGCAAAGTCTCGCTCCCCGCGCCGATAGGCCACGATTACCCCCTGTGCTCCTCCCACCGGCCGAAAGGGGCTGTAGGTCCGACACGCTTCCTCTGCCTCGGGTCGCTCGAGCTGGGAGAGCAGCCGCCACGCCGCCAAGCGCACTGCCCAGGAGCTGTTGCCGGCCAGGGCTGCTACTAGCTCCGCTAGACCTGCCGGCCCGTACTGCAGCAACTGGGGCAAGGTGGCTAGACGCACCGCCTCCTCACCCCGAGTGAGCCGCCGCCGCGCCCCCTCAAGACCCCCTAAGACCAAGGCGTAAGGCGGGGCACCGCTGGCGGCAGCTTGTCCTCCCAACACCAGATCCCAAGGGCGAGGGCTAGACCCCACCGCTGGCTGAGGATTGCTGTTCATCGGCGGAGGTGGGCTCAGTTACACCCAGCGCCCCACCACCACGCGGATAGTGCCATCTTCCAGGCGCTCTTCCGCCTCGATGGCATAGCCCTGTTGCTGGGCCGAGCGCAGCAGGCTTTTGTAGGCGTAGCGCTGCAAAATCGGCGCTAGGAACGTCTGGGGATCGATGCCGGCTCCCCAGAGATCGGCCACCAGCTCGTAGTGATCCCCCTTGCGGCGAAAGCCGATGTCGAAGCCGTTCTTTTGCCGGATCACCAAGTCGGCGCGGGTGCGGTTCCAGAGGTAGCCCCGCAGGTTGGCGTTCCGCTCCACGCTGTAGCCCAATTCCTTCAGGGTTTCTTCCAGCAGCTCGGCATCTTTAATCTGCACTTGCAGGGTGGTGAAGTGGGACATGGCGCTTCCCATCCCAACACGGAGAGGGGGATCCTCACTATAGGAGCGCTTTTGCGGTTCTAGGACAAATGTTAAGGAGCTTGACGCTTTAAACCTCTCTGCCCGAGGGGGGGAGCAGCTTGGGATCTGTTCTCTCCGGCTGCCGGGAGGGCGAGCTCCCATCCCTTTCCAGCTCAGACAGGAGCAAGGGGCGGGCTCGCGGGCCTCGCCAGGGATCCAGCACATCTCGAATCAGCACCTCCTGGATCCACACCTGCAGGATGGCCGCCAAGGGCACGGCCAAGAATAGGCCCAGCACCCCGAAGAAAAAGGCCGAGGTGATTTGAGCTATCAGCGTCAAGGCGGGCAAAAGCGACACCTGGCGCGACATGACAAGCGGGGTAAAGACGCTGCTTTCAAGCTGCTGGATGAAGATGTACAGCCCTAGCACTGCTAGGGACTTCCAGGGGGCGTCGGTGAGGGCCACCAGCATTGGGGCAACCACGCTCAGGGTGGGGCCAATGTTGGGGATGAAGTTAAACAGGCCCGCTAGCACCGCGTTGGCTAGGATCAGGGGCACACCCAAAATCCAGAGGCCAATGCCGCTTAGCACCATCACCAAGGTGCTGGTAAACAAGATCCCCACCAGCCAGCCCCGCAGCACCAGCTCGCAGCGCTTGAGGATGTAGCGAACGCGGGGGCGGTAGAAGGCCGGGAAAACGGAAACAAAGGCGCGGCTGTAGGCCGGGGGATCTAACAACAGCAAGATGGTGAGGATGATCACAAACAAGAAGTTGAGCAGGGTGGCAAAGAAAGCAGTGAAGGACTGGGAGAAAAAGTCGCGCACCTGGCGCACCAATTCGGTGGCCTGGGGCACAAGACTATTGGCCAACTCCCGCAGCGTCGGCAGCTCAAGGTCGGTCGGCAGCAAGAGGATTAGGCTCTCAAACAGCCGCTGCGCCTGCACAATCCCCGCAGGCACCACGTCGGTCAACAGCCGGCGCAACTGCTCCAGTAGAGGCGGCACCACGATGAGCCCCACCAAGACCGCGCCCACCAAAACCGTCAAGCCCGTGATGAGAAGGGAGGGGCCGCGGCGAAAGCCGTAGCGCTGGGGAATCTGGGCTAGAGTATCCAAGGCTACTGCCAGGACGATGGCTGCAAACACCAGCAGCAGGATCTGTCGAATCTGCCAGAGCAGCGCCAACAGGCCCAGCAGCGCCCCCAGCCCCAGCCAATGGGCAAAAGTCACCGTAGCCACCTCCTCCCTTGGTTTGTCGTCGCCTATTCTAGATGGGGTCTCGGACATTCCCAGCGGTATTCGGGAGCTGCGTATGCCGAATCCCGATCCACAAGCAAGGGCTCTGGCTAACCGCAGTAACCTGGAGGAGGTGATAGAGTCCCTGCTGGGCGGGGAAGTCCCCCTCCTCTCAGTTGGGGGGGTGTCCCGCTACCTCAAGTCGCTGCTGGGCGGGGATCCCTATTTGACCCGGCTGTGGGTGGTTGGAGAAGTCTCCAGTTGTCAGCGCAACCACACGGGCCACCTGTTCCTGACCCTGGTGGATCCAGAAAGCGGCGACGTCCTCAGAGGGGTTGTGTGGCAAAGTCAGACGGCCCGGCTCAGCTTCTGGCCAAAAGTGGGTCAACAGGTGCTGGCGCTGGGGCAAGTTGGCATCTACAGCGGCGGCAGCTACTACCGCCTGGTCATCTGGCAACTGCTGCCAGCAGGGGAAGGCCTCCTGGCGTGGAGATTCCAGCAGCTCAAGGCCCGCCTGGCCGCCGAGGGCCTGTTCGACAACCAGCGGCCCCTGCCCACCCACCCTCAGTGCATTGCCGTCGTCAGCTCTCCCGACGCCGCCGGCTGGGGAGATATCCGCCGCACCCTCAACCAGCGCTACCCGGGGCTGCGGGTGCTGTTTTCGCCAGCTCAAGTGCAAGGGGAAGCGGCCCCCGAGTCCATTGTGCGGGCCATTCGCCGGGTGGAACGGGATGGGCGGGCGGAGGTGCTGCTGATTGCCCGAGGAGGCGGAGCCGGCGAGGATTTGGCCTGCTTTAACGATGAACGGGTGGTGCGGGCCATTGCCGAATGCCGCATTCCGGTGGTAACTGGGATCGGCCACCAGCGGGATGAGACCTTGGCGGACTACGCCGCTGACTATGCGGCCCACACCCCCACAGCGGCAGCCGAACGGGTTGTGCCGGATCTGCGGGAATTGCAGCGCCAGGGATCCCAGCTCCGGCAGCGGCTGGTCACCTGCACCCTGCAGGTTTTGGAGAAGGCCCAGGAGCGCCTGCACCATGCCCACCACCGTCTGCTCCAAATTCATCCCGAGCGGCTGCTGCACCAGGCCCAGAAGCACCTGCTGCAACGGCAACAGCGCCTAGTTCAGGCCGTGCGCCATCGCCTTCAAGAGCAGCAACAGCGCCACCAAGCTCTCCAGCAGCACCTCCAAGCCCTCGATCCCGCGGCCGTCCTCCGGCGGGGCTACGCCCTCGTGCGCGACGAGCGGGGATCTCTCGTCCGCAACCCCTGCCTGCCACCTCAGACCCGCCTGTGCATAGAGCTGGCCGGGGGAAGCTTCTGGGTTCGAGTGGAGGAGAGCCATGAGCCGCCGCAAACGTGAGGATCCCTGGCGCTACGAGGCAGCCATTGCCGAAGTGGAAAGTTTGATTGCCCAGATTGAATCGGGGGAGCTGGATCTGGAGGAGGTGGTGGAGCGCTTCCAGCAGGCCGCCCAAACCCTAAAGCGCTGCGCCGAGTTTTTGGAGGAAAAACGGCAGCAAGTGGAGATCATCATTGAGCAGCTAGGGCCCGACGACGAAGAAGAGCTGCGCGAGTTCTAGGGACATCAATGCCCGTGCTGCTGGTTCTCGACGGCAGCAAGGCTTGACGAAGGGAGCCGAGCTCCTGAAGATAGTCAAGTTGTCAAGACCTCGTGGGGCGCCCTCCATGGCTGCCAAGATCTTGGATGGCAAAGCCTTAGCTGCTCGCCTGCAAGCCGAGATGGCCGCCCAAGTGCAAGCTTGGCTCCCGCGGGTGGGGCGCCCCCCAGGGTTGGCAGTGCTGCGAGTTGGAGAGGATCCTGCCAGTGCTGCCTACGTGCGCGGCAAAGAGCGGGCCTGTGAGCGGGTGGGCATCGCCTCCTTTGGTCGCCATTTTTCCGCCCAGGACTCCCCCGCCCATCTGCTCGACACCATTGCCCAACTCAACCAGGACGAGCGCGTCGATGGCATCCTGGTGCAACTGCCGCTGCCCCCTGGCTGGGATCCCATCCCGCCTCTTCTAGCCATCGATCCTGCCAAAGACGTGGACGGCCTCCACCCCCTCAACCTGGGCCGGCTGGTGCGCGGCGAGCCCGGCCTGCGCAGTTGTACCCCATTAGGCGTGATGCGCCTGCTGGAGGCAGAAGGGATCCCGGTTGCCGGACGAAAAGCGGTGGTGGTCGGCCGCAGCCTTCTGGTGGGCAAGCCCTTGAGCTTGATGTTGCTGGCCGCCGACGCCACAGTTACCGTGGCCCACTCCCGCACACCCAACTTGGCCGAAGTAACCCGCAGTGCCGACATTGTGGTCATGGCGGTGGGGCGTCCCCGCCTGCTCAAGGCAGAAATGGTAAAGCCAGGGGCCGTGGTTGTCGATGTAGGCATTAACCGTATCCAAGGCCCTGACGGGTCGGAGCAGTTGGTGGGAGATGTGGACTACGAGGCAGTCAAAGAGCGGGCTGCCGCCATCACACCCGTACCGGGTGGCGTGGGGCCGATGACGGTAACCATGCTGCTGGCCAACACCCTGGAGAGCTACAAACTGCGCAGCCGCCTCTAGGCCAAAATGCGTGCGCCCCCTCCGGCTAGACGCCGCGGATTTCCCGATATCTTCTGGCGCGCTCTTCGGCGGGATCGGGGGCTTGTGCCTTGGCCACAGCTTCCTGCAGTTGCACCATCACCTTTTCCGGGGGGTCAGTGGAGCGAACGACATAGAACATCAAGTTAATGGCTTCGGCAGCTGTTAGCTTGAGGTCTTCTTTTCCCTTGGGCACCAGAGCAACCTTGCCATCGGTGGTCGGAATGGCCGTATGGGATCCCTTGGCGAGAATCTCCCCTGCTTTCTCCAAAGTGACCAGCATATCCGCGCCTCACTGCAGCGATTAGGTATCATCCTGGCAAAGATCTTTTGGGCTCCTGGCAAAGCCCGTGTTCTTCTAGCCAAGTGTACAGGTAGGGAAATAGCTTTTGGTTAGCTGCTGGAAAAGGAAACTGCGACAGCTCTGCCGGTTTGACCCAGCGGACTTCACTGCATTGTAAAGGCTGAGCTTCTCCGCCCAAATAGCGGCAGATAAAAGCCATGAGGGTGATGGTGAAATGGGTGTAGGCATGCTCAACGGTGGCTAGCGGCGCTACCACGGCGATGTCAATGCCCACTTCCTCTTTCACTTCCCGCACCACACACTCCGCAGGGGTTTCTCCCGGCTCGATCTTGCCACCGGGGAACTCCCACAGGCCGCTGAGCATCGAGCTTTCCGGGCGCCGATCGATGAGGATCTCGTTCTCCCGCAGGACAATGGCCACCGCAATCTGTTTGTGAGGGCGCAAGGGACGGGGTTCAGCCATAGGCAGGTGGTGCTGTTGACCTCGATGGTAAGCGGCGCAATCGGCCTGCCAAGGGCACTGACCACAGCGAGGCCGCCTGGGCCGGCAGACAGTAGCGCCCAAGTCCATCAGAGCCTGGTTAAAGGTGCGCGGCTGCTCGGGATCCAGTAATTGCTGCGAAAGCCGCCACAAGAGAGGCAGGCAGCGACTTGGTGGCTGGGGCAAAGCCACCAGGCGAGCCAACACCCGCTTGACGTTCCCCTCCAAAATCGGCAGGGGTAGGTCAAAGGCAGCGCTGAGAATGCCCCCAGCTGTCGTGCGCCCGATCCCTGGCAGCGCCAGCACCTGCTGCAGGTTGCGGGGAAACTGCCCTCCATGTTCCCGCATCAGGATTTGAGCGGCTTTGTGCAGATTTAGCGCCCGCCGGTAGTAGCCCAGGCCTTCCCACAATTTCAGCACCTGCTCTTGGGAGGCTGCCGCCAAGTCGGGGATCCCGGGCAAAGCCTCCATCCAGCGCTGAAAGTAGGGGATCACGGTAGCCACCTGGGTCTGTTGCAGCATCACTTCCGCTACCCAGATGGCGTAGGGATCTCGGGTGCGCCGCCAGGGCAGATCCCGGCCTTCCTTGCGGTACCACTGCAGCAAAGAACGCCTCAGGCGCTGCTGAACTGCCTCTTCCCAGCCCAGCCGTTGCCCGTCGACGGTTGCCGCCTCTACCTCCACCTCCCCGGGTTGCAGAGATGGCATCTCAAGCTGCGTAGGCAAAGTGCAGGGCCCACCAGATCAAGGCCGAGACGACCCCCGCCACAACGCTGGCCGAGATCAGCACCACAATGGGGCTATCCGCCCCCTTGAACTGCATAATGCCGCGGTTGTAGTTAGCCATCGTCGCCTCCCCCAGCTCCAGCGGTGGGGTGGGGAACCAAGCGCAGGAGCTGGAAAGTTTTTCCCAAGAGCCTACTTTCAGGATAGCCAACTAGCCCCCCTCCGACTCTACACCGGGGCAGGTTCCCCCCGGCCATGGCTGGGTTGGCCAGGGGGTGCTTTGTTAAACTGAGGTTCCGGAGGCAAGTTGCCATTATTGGCCAAAAGAGTGGCGTTGGGGCAGGCATGGCTAGAGGAAGGGAGGGAAGAGGCAGCAGCTCAGCTCCAGAAAGATCCCGGCAGGCAGGGCCTCATCAACACCTTGCTTCTGAGCGTCTGCTACCTGCTGCGGGATCCCTCTTGCGCCTTTCTCGCCAAAAGGCCCTTGCCCGAGTGCGCCAACGGGCAACTCGTCCCTCTCGCCTACGCCGGCCCAGGGCTTTTAAGGAGGTGCTGCTCAGGGGCTTGGGCTTCAGCCTAATTTTGGGTCTGACGATGGCTGGCCTGTCGCGCCTGCTGCAATCCACCGCCCCTCCCCAGACAGAGCAGGTGGCAGCAGGATCTGGGGATCCCCCCCCTGCCTTGCCCACAGACTTCCTCAAAGGAGAGGAAATCCCTGCTTTGCAGGAGCGCTTAGCTGCCCTAGCTGACCAGCCGGGCCTGACGGTGGGAGCCTTGTTTTGGGAGGTGGAAACTGGCGCCTTTGCGGGGGTGAGGCCGGATCAGGTTTTTCCTGCCGCTAGTGTCCTCAAGATCCCGATTCTCCTAGCCTTTTTGCAGGCAGTGGACACTGGGCAGGTGCGGCTAGATGAAAAGCTAACGCTGCGGGAAGAGCTCAAGGGGGGGGGAGCTGGCCTTTTGCAAACCCGTCCTATGGGATCCCAGGTCTCTGCTCTTGAGGCAGCCACCCTCATGAGCACCGTCAGCGATAACTTCGCCGCCAACTTGATCCTGGATCGCCTGGGCGGTCGAGAAGCCCTTAACCAAAAGTTTCGCCAGTGGGGACTGCAACACACGCAGATTTCTCAATGGCTGCCAGATCTAGAGGGCGCCAACACCAGTAGCCCGCGCGATATGGTCTGGCTGCTCAGCCAAGTGGAGCAGGGGCGCCTGCTTAGTCGCCGCAGCCGCGACCGCTTTTTGGACATCCTCTGGCGCACGCAGCGGCCCTCCTACTTTCGCCCTGGCCTAGACCCAGAAGTGCGCATTGCCCACAAGACGGGAACCCTTAGCTCGGTGGTTGGAGATGCCGGGATCCTCGATCTGCCCAACGGGCGGCGTTACATAGCAGCGGTGTGGGTGAAGCGGGAAACCCCCAACGATCCCAGAGCGGAGGAGCTGATTGCCAAACTCTCCCAGGCCGCCTACGAGTTCTGGTCGACTGTAGAAGCTCCGGCGACCTCAGCTTTGCAGCCCTAGGCCATCTCAGCACCTTGCCAGCAGAGCGCCTGAGAATGGAATTAGCCGACGAGCAAGAACGCTATGGCCACAACGGCTCGAGCTTCTGGAGGGGGAGATCCCTACATTAAGCTGGGTCAATTTCTCAAGCTCACGGGAGTTGTCCCCACCGGCGGGCGGGCTAAGCAGCTCATCCAGGCGGGGCAGGTGCGCGTCAACGGCGAGGTGGAAACCCGGCGGGGGCGCAAGTTGCGCCCAGGGGATGCAGTGGCGGTGGCAGGCCAAGTTTGGCAGGTGCGCTGGGAGGGTGCCAGAGCTTGCGCCTGGCGCCAAGATCCCACTCCGCCAACTCGGCCACTGCTGGCCTAAGCTGGGAACAGATGTCTTTTCCTAGCTGAGCCTCCTGTGCAGGGTGATTCTCCCCCTTTACCCCCCTCGCCACCCCCTTCTCCTGCGTTGAGGGTGGTGGAGACGGCTTTCTTGGCCAGCACTGCCGCTTTGATCTGGATCTTGAGCTACACGCCGCTGGCCCCGCTTATGCGCCTGTTTTTCCCTATCCCGGTGGCACTGGCCGTGATGCGCTGGGATCCCCGCACTGGGGCCATGGCGCTAGGGGTCTCCGCCTTGCTGCTGACGGTGCTGATGGGGCCCACCCGCAGTATCCTCTATGTCATTCCCTACGGCCTTCTAGGCTATTGGTGTGCCTGCCTGTGGCGGCAACGCCTCTCCTGGTATCTCTCGGTGGTCAGCGGCGCTGCCCTCAGCACTTTTGGTCTGGTTTTCCAATTGCTGCTCTCCTCGCTGCTGCTGGGAGAAAACCTCTGGATCTATCTCACCATCCAGCTCACTGGCCTGACCAACTGGCTGCTGGACGTGTCTCTGGGCCGATTCGGCCTGTACTGGGTGGCGGAACCTTGGATGGTTCAGGTGGTGGTCCTAGGGTTTATTGCCTTTAACTCCCTTGTCTATGCATTTACTGTGCATTTGGTGGCAGCCTTGGTCATGGAGCACTTCCGCTGTCCGCTGCCACCGCCGCCAAAGTGGGTGCAATTTTTGCTGGACTAGCAGCCTCCTATACTTCTTGGGGAGGCTATCGCCATAAGATTAAAGTTAGATTAAGACCTAGAGGCTCTGCCTTCGTTGCCTAGGCCCTATGAACCCTATTCCCCCCCCTGCCCACCCCTACCAGTTCCGCGCGCTGGGCTTGATTAAGGGATCCCTGAAGCCAATCCCGAAGACCTATGCCCAGGCGACGCTGGTTGCCAGCGATGGCGTGGAGTACCCAGCCACCCCTGGCCGCGCCGGGCTGCTGCGCCGTTTCACCCACTGTATTGAGAGCGGCCGAACCTACTGGTACTACGTGCAGCCCCAGCTGCGCTCGGGGGGCACTCTGGGCCTAGGCGTCATCCGCATCCTGGCTCTGCCAGAGGAGGAGCAAGACCCAGCGGCAGAAGATGAGCCTTTTTTGCCTGCCCCTGAAGATGCGGAGGAAGGCTTTAACATTCGCGGCGTTGTCGAGCCCCACGAAGGCTACATCTGGGTAGCAGTGCGGCGCAAGCCTCAGGGGAGCAAACAATTTCCCCCCCTGCGGCTACGCCTGGAAGGGTTTTTGCCAGGGGCTACAGCGGGGGAGTTCTGGGATCTGCTGGCGGAGCGGGAAGGTCACAAGCTGCTGCTGGTGGATGGCAGCCGCCTCTTGACAGCCGTAGCCTAGGTGCTGAGAACTAGCCCAACTGTACCCCAGGATCCCTAACTGATGGTGTCTGCTGCTGGCTTGTCCCAACGGGTTGCCCGCCTTTCCCCTTCGGCAACGCTGTCGATCTCGGCCCTGGCCAAAGCCATGCAGGCAGAGGGTCTGGACGTCTGTATCCTGAGCGCCGGCGAGCCGGACTTTGACACCCCTGAACATATTCGGGCGGCTGCCATTCGCGCCCTGCAGGAAGGCAAGACCCGCTACGGCCCCACCGCTGGGATCCCCGCCTTGCGCCAGGCGGTAGCCGACAAGCTGCGTCGGGAAAACGGCCTGGACTATAGCCCCGAGCAGATCTTGATTAGCAACGGCGGCAAGCAAACCCTGTTTAACCTGGCCATGGTGCTGCTGGATCCAGGGGATGAGGTCATCCTACCCGTCCCCTACTGGGTCAGCTATCCCGAAATGGTGGCTCTGGCAGGCGCTCAAGTGGTGCGGGTTCAGACCCAAGAGGCCCAGGGCTTCAAGCTCACTGCCGACCAGCTGCGCCAAGCCCTCACCCCCCGCAGCAAGTTGCTCATTCTTAACTCGCCAGCCAACCCCACCGGCGCTGTCTATCACCGGCACGAGCTGGAGGCGCTGGCGGAGGTGATCCTCTCGGTCCCCCATCTCTACGTGGTCTGCGACGAGATCTACGAGAAGCTCGTCTACGGCGAAGCTCGCCACCTCAGCCTGGGATCCCTCTCTCCAGAGCTGCTGCCGCGCACTATCCTTAGCAGCGGCTTTGCCAAAGCTTATGCCATGACCGGCTGGCGCATCGGCTACTTGGCAGGGCCAAAGCCCATCGTCGAGGCGGCCATCAGCCTGCAAAGCCACAGCACCTCCAACGTCTGCACCTTCGCCCAATACGGCGCCCTAGAGGCCCTCACCAGCCCCCTTTCAGCGCCAGCGGTAGAAAAGATGCGCCAAGAGTTCTGGCGGCGGCGGGATCTGATGCTGGAGGGGATCCGCACCCTGCCAAAGGTAAGCTGTCCGGAGCCAGAGGGCGCATTTTACATCTTTCTCAACATCAGCCAGACCGGCTTGAGCTCGGTGGAGTTCTGCCAACGGCTGCTCAAAGAGCACCATGTGGCTGCCGTGCCAGGGGTGGCCTTCGGAGCCGATCACTGTATTCGCCTCTCCTACGCCGCCGACCGCGTCACCCTGGAAAAAGGTCTGGAGCGACTGCACCGCTTTCTCTCCTCCCTCTAAGGCGGGAAACTGGATGCTGCCAGCGCCCTGGTTGACCTAGAGGAGCTTCTTGACGATGAAGGAAGTAGACCTGGCCAAAGCCATCCAGCAGCGGCGCACTTTTGCCATCATCTCCCACCCCGATGCTGGAAAGACCACCCTTACGGAAAAGCTGTTGCTGTACGGAGGAGCCATTCAGGAGGCTGGAGCCGTGAAGGCCCGCCGCGCTCAAAAGCGGGTTACCTCCGACTGGATGGAACTGGAAAGACAGCGGGGTATCTCCATCACCTCGACGGTGCTCCAATTTGACTATCGCAACTTTCGCCTCAACCTCCTCGATACCCCCGGCCACCAGGACTTTAGCGAAGACACCTACCGAACCCTGGCGGCAGTGGACAACGCCGTGATGCTAGAAGATGCCGGCAAAGGGCTAGAACCCCAAACCCGCAAGTTGTTTGAAGTCTGTCAAATGCGGCGGCTGCCGATTTTTACCTTCATCAACAAGATGGATCGCCCCAGCCGGGATCCCCTCGAGCTCATGGACGAAATCGAGAGCGAGCTGGGCCTTAAGCCCTATCCTGTTACCTGGCCCATTGGCTCAGGGGAGCGCTTCACAGCTTTGTTTGACCGACGCACTCACGAGTTTCACTTCTTTGAGCGAGTCTCCGGGGGACGGCTACGAGTCAAAGATACAGTTATTAAACTCGGGGATCCCCAAGTGGAAGACCTAATCGAAAAAGATCTCTACTACCGATTTAAGGAAGAATTGGAGATCCTGGATGGCCTTATGCCCAGTTTGGATCTCAAACAGGTCCATGCTGGGAAACAAACTCCTGTCTTTTTCGGCAGCGCCATGACCAATTTTGGGGTGGAGCTGTTTCTCAATGCGTTTTTGGAGTACTCCCTGCCGCCAATGCCCCACGAAAGTACGGCTGGGCTGATTTCTCCAGAGTATCCTGAGTTCACAGGCTTTGTCTTTAAGCTGCAGGCCAATATGGATCCCCGCCACCGGGATCGCATTGCTTTTGTGCGCATCTGCTCCGGCAAGTTCGAGAAAGACATGGTGGTCAACCATGCCCGCCTCAACCGCCCCATCCGCCTATCCTACCCACAGAAATTGTTTGCTCAAGAGCGCATCTCCATTGACGAAGCTTACCCTGGGGATGTGATTGGCCTAAATAACCCTGGCCTCTTTACAATTGGGGATACGCTCTACACTGGCCCAAAGCTGCGCTACGCCGGGATCCCAAGCTTTTCCCCGGAGCTTTTTGCCTATCTCAAAAATCCCAACCCCTCCAAATTTAAACAGTTTCAGAAAGGGGTGTCAGAGCTGCGGGAAGAAGGGGCGGTGCAAATTATGTACTCCCTTGACGAATCCAAACGGGATCCAATCGTGGCCGCGGTGGGCCAGCTGCAGTTCGAGGTGCTGCAGTACCGCCTGGAACATGAATACAACGTTGAAACCCGCCTGGAGATGCTGCCCTACACGCTGGCTCGCTGGGTAGAAAACGGCTGGGAGGCTCTTCGGGATCTTCCCAGTCTGTTTAACACTCTGATTGTCAAGGATGTTCAGGATAGGCCGGTTCTGCTCTTTAAGAATGAATGGACTCTGCAGCAATTTGTCAGTAGCAATCCCAAGATTAAGCTCAGCAAAATTGCTCCCACTGCCGATCTCAGCCTAGAAGCTAACAGCAGCCCGTAAAGCCCCTCAGAGGAATCCCCTCCCCGCCTCCTCCGACGTATTCCCCGAAAAGGGTGCTGGTGGCCAGAAAAGCTGCACCCGGTTACGTCCTGCCCGTTTGGCTTGGTAGAGGGCCTCATCGGCTTGCTGGAGGGCAACCTCTGGCGGCAGGGGGTGATCTTCGCTAATCACGACCCCGCCAATGCTGATGGTTACGGGCAGTCTGCGACGGGGTGAAACCTCAACGGGACGGCTGGCGATAGCCTGGCGCAGCGACTCAGCATACCGTTGACAGCGCGAGGGGCTTAGACCAGGGGTAACGCAGACAAATTCCTCCCCGCCGTAGCGGTAGAGCAGGCTGGAGGGGCGGAGGTGCTGCTGCAGCCGTTCAACAGTGGCCTGGAGGACGCAGTCGCCGATGAAGTGGCCGTAGGTGTCGTTGATCTGCTTGAAGTGATCCACATCCAGCATCAATAGGCAGAGGTAGCGGTAGCGGGCTTTCCCTTGCGGCCCCACCTGCTGCAGCAAACGGGGCAGTGCCTGGTCAAGGGCGCGGCGGTTCAAGGCTCCAGTCAAGGGATCCGTCAAAGCCAGAGACTCCAACAGCTCGTTGCGGGCTTGCAGTTGTCGGTTGGCCTGAGCCAAAGCTTGGACAAGCCGCTGTAAACGCAGCCCTGCCTGCACCCGTGCCCGCAGTTCCTCAGGAGCCACCGGCTTGGCGATAAACTCATCTGCCCCCGCCTCCAACCCCTGAAGGCAATCCTTGAGTTCAGAGCGGGCCGTGAGGAAGATGAAGTAGACAAACTGGCCAGCGGTGGATCCCTTGAGACGGCGACAGAACTCCAGCCCTGACAGCTTGGGCATCACCCAATCGCAGATCACCACATCCGGCCACTGGCTTTCGTCGAGCGCCTGCAGCTGCTCCCAGGCCATCTGGCCATCTTCCCAGGTTTCCACCTGGTAGCCACAGGCTTTGAGAACCTCGCCCACGGAGCAGCGAGTCACCGAATCGTCGTCGACGACCCAAAGGCGGGGAACCTGATCCTTAAGCTGGCTCCATGCCTTCTCCTCCAGGGACTCAGGTACTGGACTAGAAGAATCCCCGCCCCTGTAGTCAGACGGCGGCATGAGGAGAAACCCCCAAAGTCTAGCTACAACTAGAAGTAGGGGTGGCTAAGTAGGTAGAGGCAGGGGGGCCCTCCCCTACCGCCTGCTGCAACGCCTCTACAAATTCCCGCACCCGAATGGGGTCAATGAGGGGGAAAAGCTCTGCATGGCCTGTCAGCATACCCCCAGAACGAGCCAGCCGCTTGAGGGAACTGGCCACGATCACTCCATCGGCGTGCTGGATGAGGGTGCCGATGTTCTCAGCGGTGGCCCCTGAGCCAATGAGAAGGGGTACCTGAGGAGCAACTTGGCGGGCTAGCTTGAGATCTTCCAAAAGAGGCGGCTTGCCGGTCGCCTCGCCGGAGACAATGATGGCATCGGCAAGTCCTCGCTCCACTGTATCCAGGATAGCCGCCTCAAGGCTAATGGGGCCGAGAGGCTGGGCGTGCTTCACCAGCACATCGGCGAAGATTTTAATGTCTTGGGCCCCCAGCTCGCGGCGGTAGCGCAGCAAGCGGTAGGCATTCCCCTCGATGAGGCCCTGGTCGGTCACCATTGCCCCGCAGAGGATGTTGACGCGGATAAACTGCGCTCCCACACAGGCGGCAATGGCTAGAGCGCTACAGCCATCGTTGCGCAGGACGTTGATCCCGATGGGCAGGGAGACCAACGTCTTAATCCGCTGGACAACTACCGTCATGGCGCTCACCACCGCCGCGTCTACCTGATCCTTGGCAAAAGGGGCATCGTAGAAGTTCTCGACCAGGATCCCGTGAACGCCCCCTGCAGCCAAGGCTGTGGCGGCCTGTTCCGCTTGGGCAATAACCTGCTCCAAGTTGCCGCCCCAACGGGGGGAGGTGGGCAGCGGCAACAGATGGACCACTCCGATAACGGGATGGGAAGTTTTGAAAAGGTGTTGCAGCAGGCTCACCGGCAGGCTCCCTTGGGGATCCTTAACCAACAATCTTACGCCCGGATGGGATCGAGCAGGCTCCCTGCCGGCTAGCAGCAAGGCCGCGCAGCAGGCGAGGAACCAGGCTTGGCCCTTCATAGATCCAACCGGTATAGACCTGGAGCAAACTGGCGCCGGCAGCAAGCTTCTCCAGGGCGTCGTCTAGGGTAAAGATGCCCCCCACGCCGACAATGGGCAGCTGTCCCCCCGTGGCCTGGTGGATGTAGCGGATGATCTGGGTGGAGCGCTCTCGCAGCGGGGCGCCGCTGATGCCGCCGGCTGCTGTTGTCAAAGGCCCTAGACCAGGGAGGAAGCGGGTTTTCAGGTTGTCGCGGCGCAGAGTGGTGTTGGTGGCGATGATCCCAGCCAGGCCGTAGGCTTGAGCTAGCTCCAGAATGGCGTCAATCTCTGGCCAGTCTAGGTCGGGGGCAATCTTGACCAGAAGAGGCTTCTTGGCTTGGTTTTCCTCTTGGAGAGCGGCCAGGATGGGCTCCAGGTGCTTGGCAGCCTGCAGGGATCGCAAGCCTGGCGTGTTAGGGGAGCTGACGTTAATCACAAAGTAGTCCCCCAGCTCCCGCAGCACCCGAAAGCTGGCCAGGTAGTCGGTGGCGGCGGCTTCCAGCGGCGTGGCTTTGCCTTTGCCCAGGTTGACGCCAATGGGGATAAGACGTTGACGCAGCCGGCGCAGCCGTTCGGCCAAAGCTGCTGCTCCCTGGTTATTGAAGCCCATGCAATTGAGGGCAGCCCGATCCTGGGGCAGCCGAAATAGGCGCGGCTTTGGATTGCCCGGCTGGGGCTGGGGAGTGACGGTGCCCACCTCCACAAAGCCAAAGCCCAGGTGGGGCCAGACTCCCAAAGCTACGCCGTCCTTATCCAAGCCTGCAGCGAGACCCAGGGGATTGGGGAAGCTCAGCCCCCACAGCCGCACCTCCAAGCAGGGATTCCGGTAGCAGAAGAGGCGTTCCAAAAGACTCAAGATCCCCGTGGCCTGGGTAACATCTAGCCACTCTAAGGTGCGTAGGAGCGCCACCTTGAGGGTTTCTGGGTCAGCCCTTAGCCCGGAAAACAGTAGCGGCTGCAGCAGATCCCGGTACAGATTCACCCCTCAACCCCTCTTTGCCAAGCCATATTACCTGAGCCAGCTCGCTTGCACTCCGCGGTGCAGGGCTGTTGCTAGATTGGGGTTACAGTTTTGACTCCCCTCCTTCCGCCGGAAAAGGGGATGGGGGCAAAACCAGGGTCCCTGAGGCTAGCGCTATGACTATCCCTCTCATCCAAAGCCCAGAGCTTCTGGAGAGTCGGCTCAAGGAGATCCCGGCTGAGCCTGGTGTCTACCTCATGCGAGATGCCAGCGATCAAATCCTCTATGTGGGCAAATCTAAGAAGCTGCGCTCCAGGGTGCGATCCTATTTTCGCTGCCTTGGGGATCTCTCCCCTCGCATTCAGCGCATGGTAGCCCAGGTGTGCGAGATCGAGTTCATTGTAACTGATAACGAGAGTGAGGCCCTGGCTCTAGAAGACAATCTGATTAAAACCTATCAGCCACCCTACAATGTTCTCCTCAAAGAGGATAAGAAGTACCCCTATTTGTGCATTACATGGTCAGAGCCTTACCCTCAGATTTACATTACCCGCCACCGCCGTCTCGACCGAAATCAAGATAAGTACTACGGGCCCTATACCGATGTAGGCCTGCTGCGGTACACCCTTGGGCTAGTGAAGCGGATTTTTCCCTTGCGCCAGCGTCCTAAGCCACTTTACAAAGACCGCCCCTGTTTGAACTACGACATCGGGCGTTGCCCTGGTGTCTGTCAGGGCTTGATCAGCCCCGAGGAGTATCGCAAGACCGTTGCTCAAGTGGCGATGATCTTCCAGGGGCAGACGGACGAGCTCATCCGGGAGTTGAAGGAGAAAATGGCCCAGGCGGCCGAGCAAGAAAATTACGAGGCAGCAGCGCGGTATCGGGATCAAATCCGCGGCCTAGAACAGTTGGGCGAATCCCAGAAGGTGTCCTTGCCCAACTCGACAGTTAGCCGCGATGCTCTGGCCTTGGCGATGGACGACTCGCGGGCTTGTATTCAGTTGTTTCAGGTGCGAGCGGGCAAGCTGGTGGGTCGGCTGGGGTTTGTGGCCGAAAACCGGGGCGACGATCCAGCCCTGATTTTGCAGCGGGTTTTGCAGGAGCATTACCAGTACTGCGATCCGGTGGAAATTCCCTCGGAAATCTTGACGCAGTACGAGCTGCCGGATCGCGATTTTCTCGAGTCTTGGCTAAGCCAAAAAAAGGGGCGCAAAGTCAGTCTCATTGCCCCCCAGCGGCAAAGTAAAGCCGAGCTGATTGAACTGGTGGAGCGGAACGCCCAGCTGGAGCTAGCCCGCAGCCAGCGCTTGGCAGACCGGGAGGCAGCAGCCCTGGAGCGCTTGGCAGAAGTTTTGGATCTGCCGTCAGCCCCCCGCCGCCTGGAAGCCTACGATATTTCCCACATTCAGGGATCCGATGCGGTGGGCAGCCAGGTGGTGTTTATCGACGGCCTGCCAGCCAAGCAGCACTACCGCCGCTACAAGATTCGCAACCCCGAGGTGCGTCCTGGCCACTCCGACGATTTTGCCAGCCATGCCGAGGTGGCGCGGCGTCGCTTTAGCAAAATGACCCCTGAGGATCAGCCGGACTTGGTCCTCATCGACGGGGGCAAAGGGCAACTGGCTGCAGTGATGGCTGTTTTGGCGGAGCTGGGGCTAGATCACCTGCCGGTCATTGCCTTGGCCAAGCGGGAGGAGGAAATCTTTCGGCCTGGGGATCCCGAGCCGCTGCGGCTGCCGCCCCAAGATCCAGCTCGCCTGCTATTGCAGCGCCTACGGGATGAGGCCCACCGCTTTGCCCTTGCCTACCATCGCCAGCAGCGGAAACTGCGCCAACAGGCTTCTGTTCTGGAGGAGATCCCTGGCCTAGGCAAGCAGCGCCAAAAGCTGCTCATGGAGGCGTTTCGCTCCCTTGCCCGCATTCAAGTGGCCACCGAAGAGCAGTTGGCCCAGGTGCCAGGCATTGGCCCCAAGCTGGCCCGCCAGATTTACCGCTACTTCCACCCAGAAGCCGAAACCGAGTTGCCGGCAACAGCGCAACCCGCCTCTAGCCAAACCTAAGTCTGAGCTGGCGTATCATCGTGGAGTCCGCCATTCTCGACCAAGGGAGCCAAGTGAAGGTAGCGCTGTTGCAACTTAACTATACCGTTGGCGATCTCAGCGGCAATGCCGAGCGCATCCGTGCGTCGGTTGAGGCGGCAGCAGCCAAGGGGGCAGAGCTGGCGATTACTTCTGAGCTGGCCTTGTTGGGGTACCCGCCCCGGGACCTGCTGCTCTACCCTGCTCTAGTCGAGAGGGCAGGCCAAGTCTTGCAGCAGTTGGCTGACCGGCTGCGGGATAGCATTCCGGTGGTGGTGGGATCCGTGCAGCCCAACCCCCTGCCGGAGGGGCGGCCTCTCTACAACGCCGCGGCCTGGCTAGAGGGGGGGCAGATCCGCCACTGGTTCCAGAAGTCGCTTTTGCCCACCTACGATGTCTTCGACGAAGACCGCTACTTTGAGCCGGGATCCCAGCCCCAGCCCGTCCAGTACGGCGGCTATCGCCTGGGTTTCACCATCTGTGAAGACATCTGGAACGACCGCGACTTCTGGCAGCACCGCCGCTACCACCGGGATCCGGTAGACGAGATGGCCCGCTGCGGCGCCGATTTGCTCATCAATCTGTCGGCCTCGCCTTTTAGCCTGGGCAAGCAGAAATTGCGGGTGGAGATGCTGGGATCCCTGGCCCGCAAGCACGCCCTGCCCATCCTCTATGTCAACCAGGTGGGGGGCAACGACGACCTCATTTTCGACGGGGCCAGTTGCGCCCTAGACTGCCGGGGCCGGGTGGTGGCCCAAGCCGCTGCCTTTCAGCCGGACTGCCTGATTGTAGATGTGGAGGCGCTGGTTCACCCTCCTGAGGAAGGCCCGGAAGTTCAGGGATCCCGCTGGCCAACGGAGCCGGAAGCAGAGCTCTACGAGGCGCTGGTCTTAGGCACCCGCGACTACGTCAGCAAATGCGGCTTTCGCGAGGTGTTGCTGGGCCTGTCGGGGGGGATTGACTCAGCGGTAACTGCCGTCATTGCCGCCGACGCCCTAGGGCCGGGGCGGGTGCTGGGGGTACTCATGCCCTCTCCCTATTCCAGCCCGGGCAGCCTGACGGACGCCTACCAACTGGCGCAGAACCTGGGGATCCCTACCCTGAAGCTGCCCATCCAGTCGATTATGGAGAGCTACCAGCACCTCCTGGCTGAGCCCTTCGCTGGCCTGCCCTCTGACATCACGGAAGAGAACCTGCAGTCGCGCATTCGCGGCACCTTGCTCATGGCCCTCTCCAACAAGTTTGGCCGGCTGCTCTTGACCACGGGCAACAAGTCGGAGCTGGCGGTGGGCTACTGCACCATCTACGGGGATATGTCCGGCGGCCTGGCCGTGATTTCCGATGTGCCCAAAACCTGGGTCTACCGCCTGGCCCGCTGGATCAACCGCCACCAGGAACGGATTCCCCTCCCCATCCTCACCAAGCCCCCCTCAGCAGAGCTGCGGCCCGGCCAGAAAGATAGCGACAGCCTGCCTCCCTACGACTTGCTGGACGCTATTCTCCAGCGGCACATCGAACAGCACCAGTCGGCCGCTGAGCTGGTGGCCCAGGGGTTTGACCCTGACACGGTGCAGCAGGTGCTGTGGCTGGTGCAGAATGCTGAGTTCAAGCGCCACCAGGCTCCCCCTGGCCTGCGGGTTACCGATCGGGCCTTTGGCACCGGCTGGCGCATGCCGATTGCCAAACGGCAAGAAGGGATCAGCTAAAGAACAAAGAGCCTGCTCCACGGCAGGCTTGATCTGGTGCTAGGGCCTGAGGGGGATCACTGAATTAGACCTAGCCAGGAGGCGACGCCTTGGCCCGTTACCGCTTCAATAACGATGGCCAGCACAAAGCCAATCATGGCTGCGCGGCCGTTGAGGCGCTCGGCGTACTCGTTAAAGCCAAACTTGGGCTCAGACAGGTTGGGGTTGGACATGGAAACCTCCACAAGCGGCACCTGCCCTTCAGTATACTTTGCATTTCTTCACGATCGCAACCTCAGCCGCTTCTCGCCTTAGGGGCTAGGCTTTGCCTTCCCTGTTACAAAAATTCGGAAATCGCAGCCTTCTTGCCGACTAGGGATCTCCTCTAGTCCTTGATTCACCGGACAATTGGCCACTTTGTGGCATAACCAACCTTCTGCCTTGACGTAGATGGGCTGAGCTAGTAGGCTAGCCGGTACATCTTCTTGCTTCTTGAGTAGGCGTTTTGCCTAGGCTAAAGTTGGCTCCGTCTTTAGCCGGTGTGCCTTAGGTGGGCAAGGAGCACCTACCTGCAGCTCGCGGGGAAGTTACGCCTGTGGAGATCCCTCTGGCGGGGTGGTAGGGGTGGACTCTGCCACTAGCCACGGGTCGCTGAAGCAGGAAGAAAGCCTCAACGCCGAGCGAAAGTCTGCTTTTGCCCGGGGTTGTATAAGTCTTTCAGAGCGGTAATCTGAAGGGCAGGTAATGGAGAGAACCTCTATGGCGATTCAGCGCGGTGCCAAAGTCCGTGTCTTGCGGAAAGAATCCTACTGGTATCGGGATGTGGGGACGGTTGCGGCAGTGGATACCAGCGGCATTCTCTACCCGGTGATCGTCCGCTTTGACAAGGTTAACTACTACAACATCAACACCAACAACTTCCGCGAAGACGAGCTGGAAGTGGTGGAGGAGCCCAAGCCCAAAGCCGCTTCCAAAAAGTAAACCCAAGCCCTCCCGTGCCCGAGCTGCCGGAGGTTGAAACCGTCAGGCGGGATCTGCAGTGCCTGACTCTTGGCCTGCGCATCCTGGCGGCAGAAGTGCTTCTTCCTCGCACCCTGGCCTACCCCGGCCAAGAGGAGTTTGTGCGGGGGCTGGCTGGCGCCTATTTGACCCAGTGGCGGCGTCGGGGCAAGTATCTTCTGGGATCCCTGGACTCCGGAGCGGTTCTCGGCGTGCACCTAGGCATGACGGGGCAGTTGCTCTGGGTTCAGGGATCCGCGCCTTTGCCAGCCCATACCCGGGTTCGACTGCGCCTGGAGCAGGGGTGGGAGCTGCGCTTTGTGGACCCGCGTACCTTTGGCCAGATGTGGTTGGTGCCTGCCGGGGTGGAGCCGGAGGCGGTGATCACGGCTTTGCAGAGGCTGGGGCCAGAGCCGTTTTCGCCCGCCTTTTCAGAAACCTATTTCCAAGCCGCCTTGCGGAAAAGCCGCCGCCCCATCAAAGCCGCCCTGCTGGATCAGTCGCTGCTAGCGGGAGTGGGCAACATCTACGCCGACGAAGCCCTGTTTTTGAGCGGCATCCACCCCTTGACACCTGCCTCGCAGCTTTCCGACGCTGCCAAGAGCCGCCTGCGAGAAGCCTTGATCCGGGTGTTGCAAGCGGGGCTGGAGCAGCGGGGCACCACCCTGCGCGATTACCGGGATCTGCGGGGGCTCAACGGCAACTACCAGGGTCAGGCGTGGGTATATGGTCGAGAAGGGGATCCCTGTCGCCTGTGTGGCACCCCGATTCAGCGGATCAAGCTGGCAAGCCGCTCAGCTTACTTTTGCCCCCACTGCCAGCCGCCTTGAGGGCAGACCTCTGGTGAACGGTTCCCCGTGAAGAAGATGGCCTGGCCTCGGTCTTGGGGCAGTCTCAGTCTCCTCGCCCTGTGGGGGATGGGGATCCCGGCACCTCCAGCTTTTGCCCAACTGGAGCTTGAGGCCCAACTGGGTCGATCCCAAGTCGTTCTTCCTGGCCGAGATTGCCCCGCCTGCGATCTGACGGGAGCCGTACTGGCGGGAGTGGATTTGCGGGGGGCCAACCTGAAAGAAGCCATCCTCAAGCAGGCCAATCTACAAGCTGCCAACCTCTCCCAGGCCATCCTCAACTTGGCCGACTTGCGCGGCGCCAACCTGAGCAGCGCGGATCAGGGGGGAGCCTTTTTGTGGGAAGCGGATCTCAGCCGAGCCAACCTGCAGCAGGCCAATCTCACAGGGGCCAATCTTCAGGTAGCTAACCTCAGCGAAGCCGATTTGCGCGGGGCTGTTCTTGCCGGCGCCGACCTGACGAGAGCCAACCTGCGCCAGGCCGATCTGCGCGGGGCCGACCTGCGGGGAGCTTTTCTGGAAGAAGCCGATCTGACCGGTGCCCTGTACAATGCTCAGACCCGGTTGGATCCCACCTTCAACCCCAAGACCCGCGGCATGGTCTTTGTAAAATAGCTCCTCTCCAGGCTGGGGGTGAGGGCACTTTATTGGGGATCCCTCTTTTGGGCAGATTAAGTTGTGCCCTCTTCCTCCGGGATCCTATGATTTCTCCTGTGCGCGTGCTCATTGCCGACGACCATCCTCTGTTTCGGCTAGGGATGAGGTTTGCCCTGGAAGCCCAGGGGTTTGTGGTGGTAGCCGAGGCCGAGACCGGATCCCAGGCTGTTGAGTACTGCCGCCACCACCCCGTCGACGTGGCCCTTTTGGATGTGCGCATGCCTGGTGGGGACGGGATCGCTGCCTGCCAGCAGATTGTCGAGCTGGGCCTGCCGGTGGTGGTGGTGATGATGACGACTTTTCACGAGCCGGCCCTAATCGAAGCAGCGCGGCGGGCGGGGGCCAAAGGCTACCTCTCCAAAGAAACCGAGCCGGCGGAATTGGCCCGCGTTATCCGCCAGATCTTAGCCAACCCCGACCACGACTGGCTGCCCGCCCCCCAGGAGCTGCCCAGGCTTACCCCCCGCGAGCTATGCGTGCTGCAACTGATGAAGGAGGGCCTAGCCAACAAACAAATTGCTCGCCGCCTTGGCATTAGCGTCGAAACCGTGAAAGAGTACGCCAGCGCTGTCTACCGCAAGTTGGACGCCACCGACCGCGTCACCGCCCTGCTCAAAGCGCAGCAACTGGGGATTTTGTAAAAGCTTGGGAATCCTGAAAAGAGCAGGCTGTCCCTTCCCCCCACCCGTGGGGATGGCTGAGACTCGGGATCCCTTGCATACTGTTGCTATCTTGGCACTCGCATACTCCGGGATACAGCCATGTCTGCTCCTTCCCCGCTGTTGCTCAAACTTGTCCTGCGCTTGCTCAGCTCTCTGAAGATCCCGGTGGATCGGGGCAGGATCCGCGAGCGCGGCTTTGTGCTGCCAGTGGCGATTTTAATCGTGCTGGTGCTGAGCTTGGTAACGGTGGGGTTGCTCACTCGATCTACCCAGCGCACCATCCAAACCCAGGTGGAGCGGGCGGAGCAGACGGTTAGCCGACAACTGAATGCCGCCATCGACCGGGCGCGGGCCAAGATCGACAACCTGATTCGGGATCGCCGCCTGCCTGTCAGTGCTCCCACTGATGAGCAATTCACCTCTGCCCTGCTCAACGATGGCGCATTGGTGCCTGCAGAGCCCTCGGATCCCTATACCCTTCCCGATGAGCGGCGCTTTTTGCTGAACTACAGCGCCCTTGTTCCGGATCCCCAGAATCCGAGCCGGAGAATTGAAGTGCAGCGGCAAGCCCCAGTCTGGTGGTTCTTGGTGGATACCGACAACAACGGGATCGACGACTCCGTTACCGCCTACACCATTCTGTACAACCGCCGAGCGCCGGTTACGGGGCAAACGAACCTCCAGGACTTTCAGGAAAACATTTCCGATACTGAGCGGGCGCGGCGGCTGCTGATCCGCAGTGGGCCACTGCAGGGTTCGGCCTTGGCGGGGTGTACCGATTCTCCGGCTGAACAGACGGTCAACCCCAACGTGGGGGATTGGTTCCAGGTCGGCACGGCGCTGTACAAGCCCTTCCAGGTCTTTGCCGTCACCCTGCCGATTCAAGGCGCCGACTCCACCACCCGCGCCGTTTCGGCTTTGCAATTTCAGCAAGATCGGCGGCGGGATCTGCTCAACAAGTGGGGGGTCTTTAGCCGCGGCGATGTAGAGTTCTTCTTCACCCCCGGCTACAACTGGAACGGCGCCATCTACGCTGGGGGCAGCCTCTTTTTCCGGTATGGCTCCAACAACTTGTTCCGGGCTTTCGCCATCAGCTCGGAGCACTCCTGCTTCTACATGCCCGCTGACAACTCTGAGATCACTGCCTTTGGAGAGCTGGTGGCAGGGGCCATTGGCTACGCCGGCCAGCAGGTGAGCGACAACCTCATCTTCGATGCCCACCCCGGTGTGCCAGGTAGGGCACCTAGTACGTCCCGTCTGGATAACCTCAACTCTGATTCAGTTCAGAACGATGCAGATCCGGAAAAGATAGCTCTGGATCCGCTGGAGCTCCAGCTTTTTGGCCGCATTCGCACCCGCGGAACCTATGCACCGGATCCAAGGGGATGGTCGGACTCCCCAATTAATGCCAAGCAGGGAGGACGAGTTAAAGCCGGTGGCTTTCAATCAGAAAGAGACCAGGTCTGCCCTCCCTATGTAGACGATGTCTATCGGGCCGACAACCGCTTTGGCCCCAAGGCCAGCTACGACCGTCCACCAGCCAACCCTGTTCCGGGGAAGGGCTGTGACGTGGACACTTTTGCGCAAAAGTATCGTGCCAAGGCCGGTGATCCCATCCCTGCCGACGCCAGGAACGACCAAGGGGAATCTCTGACCGAGGACAACCCTCCCCCAGGGGCCCTTGCCGAAGTGGGGCTGGATGGCTACTGGGAGCGGCGGGCCCGTGTGGAGGGCTTGCGGGTGATTGTGGGGCAGCGCCTGGAGCTAACCCGCACCGATTCTTTGCCTTTGCCTCTGGTGCCGCCCGGGGATCCCGAGGACCCCACCAAGCTGCAGGCCATTTTCATCAGCAACGAGGCGCGGCAACGGCTAACGCTACGGGATAACCCAGCGGCAGTGCAGGCCACGGCCGTTTACCACTACAGCCATGAGCAGGGGCGCTTTCCCATTGCTTGCCTGGCCACGGTAGCCCACCCCGGCTCTCCCTGGAGCTTGCAGCGGGCTTCCACCTTCCCTACCGGCGACCAGCGCACTCAACTGGGCATCAACTTCTTTACTGGAGAGGGCACCAACGTTTGGGAGTATGACCCCGAGCCGATGCGGGAGCAACTGCGGCCTGGCACTCCTTTGTGGACGGCGCTCACCAACCTGGCCAATTTTGCTGGCGATCCCGACGGGGCCTACCCACCTAAGCAAGAGCTGGGCCGCATTCATCCGGATCCGTTCATCACCGCCTTTGGCAACTTCTCCGAGCTGCGGCGGGTTATTGATATCGTCAACCGAGGCACCTCTGTTGACCAATTGAGCCTGGCCGACCAAACCACCCTGCAAACGGCAGGCTGCATGTTGGGCATGCTGGCCGACAACATGCTCCGCATTGAGGCGGCTGCCAATGCCGGGAATCCAGCGGCTCAAACCCTCTGGAACGACATTCAAGCCAGCCGAGCTGGGAACCGAGAGGCGGCCAATCGGTTTTATCTGCCGCTGCGCTACATCTTCCCGACCACCAGTTTCAACCAGACGGATACCCTGGAAACGGAGCGGCGCAACGCTTACTCCTTCCTTCCGAGCACAGTCAGCTATCAGGCTGTAACCAACTTAAACGAGGTTGCTCTGGAGCCCCGTTCTGGAATTGGCAACTGGGCTTTGCCCCATGCCCTAGCCAATTGCACTGCTGCTGGCCCCAATAGCAACCAATTTGATCTCATTCGGATTGGTGACCAGTGCTTCCGCGTGCCCTTTAAGGATTCCGTCTTTTACGATGGCCGCGAGGCAATGGCGGTGCGGGCCCTCAACATCGACCTGGCCCTGCTGACCAACAACGTCAACGGACAGGTCAACGGGTTGATCAACGGAGATACTTGGCTGCCTGCCGGCATTGGCGAGAACCGAGAAGGGGGGATTTTCTACGCCTTCCGGGAAGATGCGGTACGGGAGGATGCCATTGCCCGCCCACCCTTGGGCACTTTTGATAACTACCTAACCAGCTGGCGCAACGCAAACGCCCGCGGCACTTTGGGCAGCGCTGGCGTTATGAACGCCGGTCAGCCGAATCGAGGCACGGCCAATGGCCAAACGGTCTGGGATCCCCCTGTTTCCGATGCCGGACTTAGCCCTAAGCCGGTGGACTACTACGCGGATCCGGATCGGCGGCCCTACGGCTTCCGGCTGCGCAACGGGGCGGTGCTGGCCCGCGGCGGGTTCAACCCTGATGACGCGATCTTTGGCTTGTCTTTTATTTCCGATAACCCCGTCTATATCCAGGGGGACTTTAACCTGCACCAGACGAGGAACGGGCAGCGGCTGGAGGAGTTCACAACTCTCCTCAACTTCGGGGCGGATGGCCTCTACAGAAACTTCTACGGGCGGCTCCGGAGGGATGAAGACCGGCGCTTTGCTCGGGCGGCGGAGGATCTTTGGCGGCCCAGCGAGGTCTTGGGCGACTCGGTGAACATCCTCTCTGCCGATTTCTGCGATGGCAGCATTGATGATGCCTTTGTCCAGGATGGCACCCTCAATGGCGGCGGCGTTAACTACAACCCCGGGCAGGACTACAACGGTGGGCGGGCATCAGCCCCTCGGCGGTGGGATTACTACGGCTGTCTCAGGGGTGAGAACGGCAGGGATAACCTGGGATTCAACACCTCCTTCCTCAACCAGGCCCTGGTAATCCGCGGCAACAACTGGCCGGCTCCGGATCCCAACAGAGATGGTGCTGGGGTTCTGCGCTTCGACAACACGAACGGGGCCCAGAACCTGGGCGACAACCTCAACCAGCCGGGTTGGCCGGATGTGTTTGCCCGCGACACCATTCTGGCTCCCTTCAACAACGCCGATTCGGATCCCAATAACGATGACAGAACGGCGGGCGGTGGCGTGCCGGCAGTGCGGCCCTTGCGGGCACCCGATACGGGCTATGCCAACTTTGGGGTGCGCATCTCGGCTTTGGGCAACCCGGTGCTGGATACCTCCCGCTGGGTGCTGGTGGCTCCCCTTGGACCTTGCCCGCCTCCGGGTGGTGGTGGCCTGCTGGCCGAGTACTACAACGGCTGGCTGACCAGCCCGCAGAACCGGTACAACCGCAACACAGGGTTTGCCACCAGCGGAGCTGTAGGCCCCCTGGACGGAGACGCTCAAAGGGACAACCTGCCCTACCTGCGGGCAGTGCGCTGGCCGGATCCGGTGTTCCCGGCGCAAGGCGTGCCCGATGCCCTTGGTCAGTTTAACAACGGCTTTACCAGCAGTGCTCACACTTGCCCCACGACCAACTTGGACAGCGCCAACAATGACCAACGCTGGGCCTGCGTGCGCAATGCTATCGATAACCCGACCAACCTAGCCCCCTTTGCCCGCAGCGGCAGCGGTTTCCCTTGGTGGGGAGGCTTCCAGTACTTTTTCGGCAGCAGCACATCGCTGAACTCCAACTCTCCCTTCAAGCGGCGGCTGTATGACGACTCTAAGTGCAACGGGTCTTTGGCGGACATTCGGGAGCCCCTTTGCCGCTTGTCGGCGCCAGCTGGCACCCCAGATCGACGGGATCGCGGCGATTGGTTCTGGATGCCCAGTTGTGGGGAGCCCGATGGCAACAACAGCCTGCCGGACCTGCCCATCGACGCGGATGACCTCAACTTTCCAAGTCACTTCAACTTCCTGCGCTCCTGCTGGCGGCGTAGAAGTGGGGGCGGGCCAAATGGCAACAACAACGGCAACGACTTTTTCGTGGTGCGCTGGGTAGGGGAGCTGTATCCGCGTTGGCCGGGCTTGCAGACCTACCGCATTTTCGAGGGCGACGACGGCGTGCGGCTGATCATTCGGCGGCGGGACGGCTCCGATGCCACTTTCGAGAACCGCGGAGTTTGGAACGGAACTCCCCTCAACCTAGGGCCAAACGCAGCAGGGGCCGAAGCCTGGCAAGATGGCGGCGCCAACGAGGTTGCCCTGCGATTGGAGCTGGAGTGCGCGGATCCAAGCCAGCCCTCGCCCTACTTAATAGAGATCCAAACTTACGAAAATACCGGCAACGCCCGGCTACGCTTTGCTACCCGCGATGACAGTGAGTGGGAAGACTACGACCTGCGCTACCTAAAGCCGCTGCCGCCGGTCAACAAGCCATGCCAGCCGGATCCTCAGAAGACTCTTGAGTCTAACCAAGCGTATTGCAAGACCTGCGATCCCATCTGGAATCCCCCCTGCCCGACCAATATCTGTCAGTCTGTAACCATTACCCAAACAGCAAGGTTGCCTGATGGCTGCCCAGGCCAGCCACCAACACCTCGACGGGTTACCTGCCAACCTCCGAGGACCTGCGGTGCTTGGTCTGAATGGACTCCTGAGTGTACGGTGGCCAACGGTGGCACCAGAGTCACCCAAACTCGCAGCCGCACCTGCACAGTGGTAGCTTGCGGAACCAGCTACACCGAGACGCAATCCCAAACGGTCGACTGCCCGCAGACTTGCAACTACGACTGGGGCCCTTGGTCACCGGCCAGTTGCGATGAGGTCATCGACCAGATCGCCTGCGGCACAACCAGAACGTTTACCCAAACCCGGAGGGGCACCCTCATCGCCAGCACCAGCAGCCCAACCTGTGAGGACACTGCAACGGAGACCCGACCTTTGCGCTGTCAAGGTCGGCCTTGCGGGTCGAGCACCTTTGCCCCAGAAACTCGTTCTAAGAGCCCCTTGGGCGAGTGGATGGCAGCCAAGCCCAACACGGTGGAGCTGCGCCCTGTTCAGGAAGTGCAGGCGGATCCGGAGCTCGAGACAGTCAGCGTGCACAGTGTGGCCAAGGCTTCTACTGAAGGTGTAACCATCGCCCTGGAGCCGCAGCTCTCGCCAGTGCTAGAGGTGAAAGCAGGGGTGCCCAAGCCGCCCAAGTGGCTTAGCCCTGCTGAGGCTTTGCGGGCAGCCTTCGATTGGATGTTTGGCGAGCCGGCTCATGCTGCCCGCGCTGGCTTGAGGGGCAACCTGCTCTCCACTCAAATTGCCAACCCCAGCAGAGAGCCAGGTATCCGCCCTGCCGAGAGCGGTGCTCCACCACTTTCTGCAAATCCTGCTCGAGGCACAGACGACTGGGCCCGGCAACTGCGGCGGCGATTGCTCAATCCCAATGGAACTGTTCGCTGTGACTCAGAAGAAAAGGTCACTCCCACCGACGGTGGCTTCTGGGTACCGGGGGTGTTTCGCCCCAACTTCAACGACCGCTTCAAGTACACCGCCTACACCGGTGACAGCCGCCCCAGCACTTTGCGCTTTGAGGACAAAAACGGCAACGATCAACCGGATCCGGATGAGATTCGAGATCGGGATCCGCTGTTTGGGTTGGATCTGGTTCCTGAGCCTCCCGGCAACCCCATTCAGCTAGAAATTCAGCCGCAGATGGCGCTCAACCCTTACGCCCGCGTCAATAAAAGCGCCGCGACCCAAGCCTACACTCCCGCGTCCAAGTATGCGGACGGATACTACATTAACCACAAGGGCAGTGAAGATATCCGCAATGGCCTGTGCTTCTACGTCAAGCCCAACGGCAGCACCATCCAGGTGCAAATTGACTTCAACGGTGGCGCAGGTGGCAGTAATGACGACTTGAAGTGGGTGGATGTGGAGCCCTTCACCCTGGACCTGAACAAGCCCACCACTGGCTTTGCTGGGGACAACCCGGTGCTGGGGGTAATCCTGGATGAGGTGACCCGTCGGCCCATTCCCATTCCCCGCTTCCAAGAGCTGGCTTCAACCGATGTGGACCAGCGCCGCCGCAACGACACTGGCGAAAACAACCATCAACTGCAGCCAGCTAGGGAAACGCGGGTGAATGCCACTGCCATCAGCGGCACCCTGCCCTCGCGGCTGCATCAAGCTGCTGGTGGCATGCATAACTTCCTGCGCCTCAACGAGCTGTGGAAGGATATCAACCTCTTCTTCAGCGGCTCGATGATCCAGCTCAACTACAGCACCTATGCCACCGGCCCCTTCCTGCAGCACAGCTTCGAGCCGCCCAGCCTAGTGTCAGATCCAACCTTTGTGCGGGGCTTCGACTACTACTTCCCGCCCAATCGCCGCTTCGGCTATGACGTGGGCTTGCAAATTGCCCGCCGCCCCGGCCCTGTGTCGTCCCGCTTCCAATTCCCCTCCAACACGCGCACCGAGTTCTTGCGGGAGCTAGATCCACAAGATCCGTACGTGCGGCGGCTGCGCTGCGCACTCCAGAATCAGCCGGGTGTGCAGTTGGATCCGTCTGCCCGGATTGGTGGCTGCGAGGAGTTTAACTGATACTGACCTGGCCGGTCAGGGGCAGATTTAGGGTAGGGGCAGAAGAGGGAGGGATCCATGAACAAGTGGCGGCTTTGGAAGCAACACCAAGCGGAGGGTTTCACCCTCATTGAAGTCTTGGCTTCGGTCGTCCTCGTGGCCCTGGCCATGGTCGCCCTGGCCCCTACCCTCACGGTGATTGCCTACCGGCGCGCCATGAGCGAGCGGGTGGAGCTGGCCAACCGCCTGGCCCAGGAAGAGGTAGACCGCATCCGCACTCTGGTGGATATCGAGCTGGCTGCCAACCCTCGCGCTTTTCAGGATCGGGCTCAACTGGCCCGTCTGCCCAAGGTGGGAGCCAACCCGCTGGCAAATACCCCACCTCCTACCGATATGGACACAGAGGGGAACAACTATTCCATTCGCGTGGCTCGGGTTCAAGTGCCGGGGCGTAACCCTGAAGAATACGTCATCCAAACCTTCCGCGACGCAGGGGCACCTTGCATCGACCGCCGTGAAAACAGGGTCATTGAGGGGGTGCCCTGCAGCTTTCTCATGGGGGTGAGGGTTTACCACCGCTTTTCTTTTGATCCAAACACTCGCCGAGCGCTGCCTGGCTTGAGGAGGGAGGTGGTTTCGGCTAACCAGAACTTGGCCAATGCCGATGTCTGGCTCTTTCCACTAGCCACCTCCTTTGTAGAAGTTAACCCTGCTGCCAACTTGGGGGATGTTTGCCGGCAGATAGCCATTGCCAGACGCGAGAATCCCAACCAGAGGTGCCAGGCTTTCCCCTTGCCTAACTGACCTGCTGTACCCTGAGGTAGAGCCTAAGTTCCTTCCTGCAAAACCTGTTGAAAGATGGAGGTGTTGGCCTGTGTTGATCTTTCGCCGCCAAGCCAGCAGAGGGTTTACCCTCATTGAGCTGTTGGTCTCACTGCTGGTTGCCTCCATCTTTCTCCTGGCCACCGCGATGATTGTCATCGAGACGATGCGGCTGGATCGGGAAGAGACGGGCCGCACCCAGGTGCAGGCGGAGCTGACCCAAGCCATGGAATACATCCGGCAGGATTTGGCGGAGGCTCTTTACATTTACAACGACACTGAGCAGAACCCACAGCAACCTGATCGACTTGGGGACAGGATCCCGGATGTCATTCAACGGCTCTACGCGCCGGGCTGGATCCGCCGACCCGATGACGCTATCCCGGTTGTTGCCTTTTGGAAGTTGGAGCCGATCCCGCAGGGATGCTACGAGGGCAACCCCACCTTGCAAGATATTCGAAGAGGCAATGCTACCCTACCAGCCCAGCCACCTCCCGAGTTTCCGCGCGATCAGAACGGTAGAAATGCGGATTGGGACACTCTTGTCAGCCGCCGCGGCATCTACACCCTGGTGGTGTACTACCTACGCCGCAACTACAACAACGCCGGCAACCCAACGGGGGGCACTCCCTGGGAAGGCAACGCGCGGATCGACCGTTTTGAGTTGCGACCCTTCAACACTGAGGGTCAAAATAACTGCGCCGGGCGCAGCCCGTTCTTTGTTGAGGATCCCGATCCGTTCCGAGATGGTTTCCTTGCTTGGCCTTCCGAGCAAGCTCGAGCGCGCCAAATCCCCATTGCCGGCAGGACAGATGGCCCCCGCCTGACAACTCTGGTCTCCAACATCTTCAGCAGCCGAGAGGGAAGTCCGCAGGTTGCGCCCGCTTGCCCGCAGGGCTATGCCTTTGGCGGCGGCAAGCCCAACGGCGTCACCTTCTCAGGGCTGGGAGATAACCAAAACGACGTGGGCTTCCATGTCTGCGTGCGGCAAAGCGTCGGCGCTGACCGACCGCAGGATGTGATCATCAACATCACCGCCACGGCCATGGAGCGGGCCAACCCTGGCCTTTTCCGTCGCTACATCCGAGATGCCACCAGCGTCGATATCTCGGAGGTGTCGCGCTACTTGCTGCCAATGCAAACACGGGTTCTTGCCCGCGGTGTTATCAACCGTCAGCTCTCCTAGGGGGAATGTCCACCATGTTGGCCTTGGAGAAAAAAGCAATTGGCCGAGCTCAGCCTTTTCGATCCCGGGGCTTTACGCTGACAGAAGTCCTAGCGGTGGTGGTCATCATCGGCATTCTGGCCGTGCTGGCGGTTCCTTCTGGGATCAACATCTGGGCGCGGATCCAACTGGAGGATGCCCAAAACAAGGTGGAGCGAGCCTTGCGCACCGCCCGCACTAACGCCAAAGCCTCTCTCCAAGGTCGTGCTTGGGTGGTTGGGATCGACAATGCGGATCCAAGGGTTCCCACGCTAGTGATCCAAGACGAGGAAGGCCGTTGCGATGAGCCTACTCCCTGTCAGCGGGTGCGCCTGAATAACTTTGTAACGGTACGCAACAACTTCCCTGATGGCAGAGCTGTTTTCGACTCGGAAGGGCGAGCGCGTCAGCTAGGACGCTTTGTGGTCAGCAGCACCTACTCTCAGGGAGAAAACCGCTGCGTGGTGGTGAGCACTTTGATCGGCACTCTTCGCAAGGACAACAATCCGGAGTGTGGCAATGTAACCAGCGAGCCAGAGGAAGGATAGCTGGGGTAGGATGGTCAGGCCGTGGCTTAAAGGTTGCCAGGCTCCTGTCCTGTCCTAAGCTGCCGTAGGTCATTGGCTATGCTTACCTCTTCCCCAACTCTTGAAGCTCCAGAAAAAGTCTTCCCCTGGCAAGCTCGTCAGCCGGCTCTGCTGGTGCTGGCGGATGGCACTTCCTTTGCCGGCTGGTCTTTTGGGGCGCTGGGCACGGCGGTGGGTGAGGTGGTGTTCAACACGGGCATGACCGGCTACCAGGAGGTGATGACCGATCCCAGCTACCGGGGGCAGATCGTTACTTTTACCTGCCCTGAGCTGGGAAACACCGGAGTCAATGAGCTGGATCAAGAATCGGCCCGGCCCCAGGTCGCGGGAGTGATTGCCCGCAACGTGTCGCGCCTAGCTAGCTCCTGGCGAGCCACGGGGACACTGCCTGACTACCTCAAACAGCACGGGATCCCGGCCATTGCCGGGGTGGATACGCGGGCTTTGACGCGGCGGCTGCGCTCCCAGGGGGTGATGAATGGAGCTCTCTCGACCGAGATCCTGGACCCGCAGGCGTTGCTGGAGCGGGTGCGCCAAGCCCCTTCGATGCAGGGGCTGAGCCTGGTGGCAGAGGTTACAACCCCCAAGCCTTACGAGTGGCTGGAGCCCACCCCTGCCGACTGGGACTATGGCTGCAGCCAAGGGATCCCGGTCCCAGATCCCCCCTTGCGGGTGGTGGCGCTAGATTTTGGCATCAAGCGCAATATCTTGCGCCGCCTAGCTCGCTACGGCTGCCGGGTGGTGGTGTTGCCGGCCCACGCCACTCCTGAGGAGATCTTGAGTTACAGCCCCGACGGGATCCTTCTCTCCAACGGGCCTGGGGATCCGGCGGCAGAGACCACGGCCATCCGCACCGCCCAGGCGCTGCTGCAAAGCGGGAAGCCCTTGTTTGGGATTTGCCTGGGCCACCAGATCCTCAGCCTAGCCCTCGGAGGATCCACCTACAAGCTCAAGTTTGGCCACCGCGGCCTCAACCATCCCTGTGGGCTAGAGCGGCAAGTGGAAATCACCAGCCAAAACCATGGGTTTGCAGTAGACGCTGCTTCGATCCCGGCTGAGGACGTGGAGATCACCTACCTCAACTTAAATGACCGCACGGTGGCCGGGATCCGCCACCGCCAGTTGCCCCTCTTTTCGGTGCAGTACCACCCAGAGGCCAGCCCCGGCCCTCACGATGCCGATCACCTCTTCCGCGAGTTTGTGGAGCTGATGCTGCAGCACCGCCGTTTAGCGGGATAGATGGGCTAGACGCAGAGCAAGGGCCTCGCGCGCTTCTTCCCGGTCGTCAAAGGGAATCTTCTCAGTGCCTAGGATCTGGTAGTCTTCGTGGCCTTTACCGGCAATGACCACCGTATCCCCTGGCTGAGCTTCGAGGATGGCTAGACGAATGGCCTGCCGCCGATCCACCTCCACGGCCCAGGGGGCTCCAGGGATCCCAGCCAAGATATCCTGCAGGATTTGTTGGGGATCTTCAGTGCGCGGGTTATCTGAGGTCACGATCACCTGATCTGCCCAGGTGGCGGCAATGCGGCCCATCTGCGGGCGCTTACCCCGGTCGCGATCTCCACCACAGCCAAAGACGCAGATCAGCCGGCCTTGAACTTGCGGGCGCAGCGCCTTGAGCAGGTTTTCCAGCCCATCGGGGGTGTGGGCATAGTCCACGATTACCGTGATGTCCTGCCCTGGCAGGCTCACCCGCTCCATTCGCCCCGGTACCCCGGGAAAACGGGGCAAGGCTGACTGGATGGCCTCAGGGGGGATCCCCAGGTGCAGTGCTACCCCTACCGCCGCCAGCAAGTTGGAAAGGTTGAAGGATCCCACCAGGGGCGCCTCCACGGCAAAGGTGCCCATAGGGGTGTGCAGGGTTGCCTTGAGGCCGGTGGGATGTAGGTGAACTTGGCTGGGCCATAGGCCGGGGATCCCTTCTAGGGGCTTAAGGGAATAGGCCCAGGGCTCCAGAGAGGCTGAAATGGCTCCAAGCAGCCGCCGTCCGCCCGCGTCGTCGGCATTGACCACTGCCCGCCCCTGCAAATACTCTGGCCGGAAGAGAGTGGCCTTGGCCTGCCAGTAGTTCTCCATGCTGCCGTGGAAATCCAGGTGATCTTGGGTGAGGTTGGTCCAGACGGCAGCGGCAAAGGCACAGCCCCACGCCCGATCCTGGGCCAAAGCGTGAGAGCTCACCTCCATCACCGCCACCTCGGCGCCGGCTTCCTTGGCCTGTCTCAGGCTGCGCTGCAGCTCTAGGGGAAACAGGGTGGTGTGGGGTGTAACTTCATAGTGGCCTGGCCAGCGGTTGTAGAGGGTGCCCAGCAGGGCTACAGGACGGCCAGCAGCCTGCAGCAGGTGCTCGATGAGGTGGGTGGTGGTGGTCTTGCCGTTGGTGCCGGTTACCCCCACTAGGGTCAGTTGGCGAGCTGGAAAACCGTAGAAGGCCGCCGCCACCTGGGCCACGGCTTTGTTGAGGCCGACGCGAGGCAAAACCAGAAGGGGCTGACTCCCCCATTCAGCCTCTCCGCTAACCTTCTTCCAAGCCTCCTGGGAAAGAAGGGCCGCTACCGCTCCTCTAGTGAGCGCTTCCCCGACAAACTCGCCGCCATCGACGCGGGATCCCAGCATCCCCAAAAACAGATCCCCCGCCTGCACCTGGCGGGAATCGGCGCAGAGGCCTTTTACCCACACCCCCTCTAGGGATCCCTGGACCAATTGGGGTTGGATTCCGGCCTGTTCTAGCAATTGACCCAGACTTCTCATGCTTTTGCCACTCCCCACCGCTTTGCTGGTTAGGGTAGCTGCTAACTGCAGCCTAGGCCAGGGCCTCCTCCAGCTTTTGCTTAGCCCAGAGGGTAGCGTAGAGCCCCTGCGGGTCGGCCAGCAGCTCGGCATGGGATCCCTGCTGCACAATGCGACCTTTGTCCATGACCCAGATTTGATCTGCCTCCACCGCCACCGTGAGGCGATGGGTGATAAAGAGCACCGTCTTCTGAGCCGTGGCCTGGCGCAGGTGGCGAAGAATGGCCTGGGCGGTCTGGTTGTCCACGCTGGAAAGACAGTCGTCCAAAACCAAGATTGGCGCATCCATTAGCAGAGCCCGGGCGAGAGCTACCCGCTGTCGTTGGCCGCCGGAGAGGGTAATGCCTCGCTCTCCCACCAGCGTGTCGTAGCCCTTGGGAAAGTTGAGGATCTCGGCGTGGATGTGGGCGGCTTTGGCGGCCCATTCCACTTCCCAGTCTTCAGCGTCCGGCTTGCCGTAGCGGATGTTGTCCCGAACCGTGGCGCTGAACAGGAAGCTCTCCTGGGGCACATAGGCGATGGCCCGGCGCAGGGATCTCAGTTGGATCTGGGTGATGTCCTGTCCGTCCAAAAACAGTTGCCCCGGCTGGATCTCCAGCAGGCGAGGAAGGGCATTGGCCAGGGTGGACTTGCCCGCCCCAATTGGCCCCACCACCGCCACCAGTTGGCCCGGCTCGAGACAAAAGTGCAGATCCTGTAGAGCTGGCGCTGGGGATCCTGTGCCGGTGTAGGCAAAAGTTAGACCCCTAGCCTCGATACGTCCCTGCACCTTCTCCAAAAGGAGAGGCAAAGCCTCCGGGGCATCGCGGATGGTGGGCTCTACCCGCAGCAAGGCGTCAATCCGCTCCAGGCTAACCTGGCCTCGCTGGTAGGCGGTAAGGGTAAAGCCCAGCAAAGCGGTGGGAAACACCAGCCGTTCTACGTAGAGGGTGAGCGCCGAGAAATCCCCAATCGTCAGCCGCCCCGCGGCAATCTGGGGCCCGCCCACGGTGAGCAGCAACAACAGGCTGAGGCTAACCAAAGCCACCAGAGAAGGAAACAGCAGGTTGCGGGTGAGGGCCAAGCGCAAATTGGCCTGCAACAAGCGGTCATTGCGGCGACGAAACTCCTGCTGCTCGTGCTCTTCCTGGGCGTACACCTTGATCGAGGTGATGCCGTTTACGTCCTCCTGGATGAGATCGCTGAGATCCGCCAGCTCCTGCTGCACCTGAAGCTGCTCCTGCTGCAGGCGGTTGCTGCTTAACTTCACCAGCACCAGCATCACCGGAAACACCGACAGGGCCAGAGCGCTTAGACGCGGCTCAATAGCAAACATGGCCGGCAGCGTACTGCCGTAGGCAAAGATCGTGTTGGCCAAGTTAAGCAGGGCAAAGCCCAACAGGCGGCGGACATTTTCCACATCGCTGGTGATGCGGGTGAGGATGTCCCCGATGGTCTGCTGGGCAAAAAAATAGGAAGGCTGCAGGGTGAGCAAATGCTCGAAGATGGCCTGCTTGAGGCGAAACTCCACCTGCCGTCCTGCCCCAAACATCCACACCCGCGAGGCAATGCGAATAACCATCATCAGGGTGGAGACACCCAACACCACCAGGGCGTGGAGGGCGATGCGGCTGGGCGCCAGGGTGGCCAGGTTCTGGCTGAGATCATCAACGGCCAGCTTGACATACCAGGGCAGGAACACCCCCAGGCTGTTGACCACCAGCAGGGAGGCAATGCCCAACACCACCTGCTGCCAGTGGGGGCGTAGATAGTGAAGCAACTGTTGCCAGTGGGATCTGGCCACTCAGGTGCTCCTCAAGCCTTTTCCCACTCTAGCGCTGGGCCGGATCCCCCTGGTAGGGATCAGGCTAGAACCTGGGCTGGGGCCTGCTGCGCCAAGAGTTCCACCTGCTGTCGCGCCCAGGCATCCACTGCCAGAATGTCCTCCAGGCTGGGATTGGCAATGACCTGATGCCGCTCGCACACCTGCTCCAAAAGGCGAGGGATATCCAGAAAGCGGATGCGCTCTTGCAGAAAGAGGTTCACCGCCGCCTCGTTGGCCGCATTCAACACCGCTGGCAGGGTTCCTCCTGCCCGCCCAGCAGCATAAGCCAGTTGTAGGCAGGGGTACTTGCGGTGATCCGGCGCCCTAAAGGTAAGGGATCCCAGCTTTACCAAATCAAGAGGCTCCCAGGGGGTGGAGAGGCGCTCCGGCCAACTGAGGCCGTAGAGAATGGGCAGGTGCATATCCGGCCAGCCCAACTGGGCCAGAACAGAAGTATCTGCCAGCTCGACCAAGGAGTGGACAATGCTCTGGGGGTGGATGAGGATCTCGATCCGGTCATAGTCCAGGCCAAACAGCCAGTGGGCCTCGATCACCTCCAGGCCCTTGTTCATCAGGGTGGCTGAATCAATGGTGATCTTGCGCCCCATCACCCAGTTGGGGTGTTTGAGAGCATCGGCCAGCGTCGCCTGATCCAGTTTCTCCACCGGCCAATCGCGAAAGGCTCCCCCTGAGGCGGTCAGCCAGATGCGGCGCAGGGATCCCGCTGGCACTCCCTGCAGACATTGAAAGATGGCCGAATGCTCCGAGTCCACGGGGATGAGCTTCACGCCGTGCTTTTGCACCAGGGGCAGCACCACCGGACCGCCTGCCACCAGGGTTTCTTTATTGGCCAGGGCAATGTCCTTGCCGGCGCGGATGGCAGCCAGAGTAGGCAACAGGCCAGCACAGCCGACGATCCCCGCCACCACCCGCTGAGCCTCGGGGTGGGCCGCCACCTGACACAGCCCCTCCATTCCTGACACCAACTCTGGCAGGGGCCGCAGGCCGCTCAGCAGGGATCGCAGCTCCGGCAGCAGCTCCTCCCGCCCGATGGCTACAATTTGAGGCCGAAACCGCCGCACCTGCTCGGCCAGAAGAGTGACGTTGCTGTGGCTGCTCAAGCCAACAACCCGAAAGCGATCAGGATACTGAGCCACCAAGTCCAGGGTTTGGGTGCCGATGGAGCCGGTGGAGCCGAGCAGGGTGATGGCTTGCATACTTGTAAGGATCCCTTTGCACCTAGCTAAAGAGCGTAACACTCTTTCAGCGCAGACTCACCCTCCTACAGCCTGCCCAAAGGGCGAACGGCCCCGCTTCGCGTTTGAGGATCCCTGCCTTATACCGCCTGCAGGGGATAGTGAGGCCCTTTTTTCCCGACTGCAGACCTTTCCTAACTCTTCATCGGTCGGCAGGGTATGCTTGGCTAGCATAGCCGGCTAGCCTTGCAGAATCTGACCATGCCTTATTCCTCCCGATTCCATCCCTTCTTTGGCCTAGCTCGCTCATGGTCTGTGCTCCTGGGGTTGGGTTTGGCTCTGAGCGTAAGTGCCTGTGGTGGTGGGGGTTCCAGTCGTCCCCTGCCGCCGCTTCCAGCCCCTCCTGCAGGGCGCATCGAGGGATCCCATTTCGACGATCTCAACGGCAATGGTCTGCGAGATCCAGGAGAGCCAGGGCTAGCAGGCATCACCACCTTTCTGGATTTGAACAGCAATGGACGCCTCAACCCAGGGGAGCCCAGCACCGTCAGCGATGCCAACGGCAACTTTCGTTTCTCCAACTTGCCCCCTGGCACCTACCACGTCACTGCCCTTTTGCCGCCAGGGCGGGTGTTCACCACGCCGCGCTCAGGGTTGGGGCGGATTGTCGACGGCAGGCCAGCTCAGCCGGGAGCCTTTCCCTGGATGGTGGCCTTGCTAGACGCGACTGAACCGGATCCTTTTCAGGCGCAGTTTTGCGGGGGATCCCTGATTGCCCCGGAGTGGGTGCTTACCGCCGCCCACTGCTTTTTCGACCCTCGAGGCGAGCCGGACGTGGATGTCCAAAGTCTGGATCTGCTGTTGGGTACCACCGTCTTGCAAATCGGTGCCGGCCAGCGAATTCGGGCTGCACAAATTGTTATCCACCCCAACTACGACCCTCGACGAGGGCCAGAGGGGGGGAATGACATTGCCCTGGTGCGCCTCTCTCGGCCAGTGGCCCTGCCTACCCTGCCGCTGGTGCAGTCCAACCAAACCAACCTGACTGCCCCTGGTACTCTCGCCACCATCCTTGGCTGGGGAGCCACCTTCCCCCGCACTCTCGAGGAGGAGCCCAGCGGCTTTCCCAGGGCTCTACAGCAGGCCGAAGTTCCCCTCGTCAGCAACGAGGTGTGCAATGCTCCCCAGTCTTACAACGGCGCCATTTTGGAAACCATGCTCTGCGCTGGCTTTCCTCAAGGGGGTGTGGATACTTGCAAGGGTGATAGCGGTGGGCCCTTGGTTGTTCCTACCAGCAGTGGCTTTGCCCTAGCCGGGATCACCAGCTTTGGCCAAGGTTGCGCCCAGCCCAATTTCTATGGGGTGTATACACGGGTATCCAGCTTTGTCGGGTTTGTGGAATCGGTAATTGGTGGTGCCCCCAGGCCAACACCGCTACCAATGCCCTCCCCTTCTCCCCAAGAGAGAGCAACGGCCTCCGTGACGGTGAACTTACGGGAGGGGGAGGTAGTTTCTGGGATTACCTTTGGCAGCCGTGCCCAGTAGTCGCCATCGGGTGGCAAGAGATAGTTTAGGATAGAGATCCTGACAACTTCAGTTAATTCAGGAAGGAGACGATCTCTCTATGACCCAAGTAACAATCGGCGAAAACGAAGGGATTGAGTCGGCGCTGCGTCGCTTTAAGCGCCAAGTTGCCAAGGCGGGCATTTTGCGAGATCTGCGCAACCATCGGCACTTTGAAAGCAGCCTGGAAAAGCGCAAGCGGAAAGCAGTAGCAGCCCGTCGCAATCGCCGTAAAGCTGCCAATTGACAACTTGCCTCAGAGCTGCAATCGAGAACAAAGCTCCCCCTCTCTTACCTGGAGGTACCTGGAGGAAGACTGTCATGGCAAAGGAAGGAATCGAGGGGGAAAACTGGGCAAAACGCCTGCGCAACGGCCTGGTTGCCGCCATAGCCGTGCTTTTGGCAGCAGGTCTGTTTTTGGCCAACCAAGCGCGTCAGGCGGGCACGAGCTTGGCAGCGCTGGCGGCAGAGGCTGTGCCTTGGGAGGAAGCGCAGGCCAACGGCAAGCCTTCCCTGGTGGAGTTTTATGCCGACTGGTGCATCACCTGCCGCTCCATGGCGCCTCTTCTGGCCAACCTGAAAAAGGAATTTGCCCAGCAAATTAACTTCGTCATGCTCAATGTGGACAACCCCAAGTGGCTGCCGGAGCTGAGCCGCTATCGGGTCAACGGAATCCCTCACTTTCTCTTCTTGGACAGCCAAGGGGAAGTGGTGGGATCAGCCATTGGTGAACAGCCAGCTTCGGTTTTGCGGGCCAACTTGCTGGCTCTGGCAGCCGGGGATCCCTTGCCGCTGACCCAGCCTGGGCCAGTGTCTGCCCTGCAGCCGGGTGGGCCTGTCCTCCCCGCTCAGCCGGATCCGCGCACCCATGGCTAGGACTTGGGCGGGTGATTTGCCCACGCCCGATTTTGCCTGGCTGGATCCCTTGATTCGCCACTTTCAACTAGGGGAGCCCGAGCTGCTCGAAGCCCTCGGTGGGGGCCTTGTTCACCAAACCTGGAAGCTCAAGGCAGGCCAGGGATCCTTCGTTGTCCAGCACCTCCATCCCCAATTTGACCCGGCGGTTACCGAAGATGGCCAGGCCATTGGCTCTTGGCTACGGCAGCAGGGCTTTCCGGTTCCCCAATTCCGCCGCGCCCGCGATGGCTCCCTGCACCTAAGCTGGGGGGGAGGGCTGTGGCGGGTTATGGACTGCCTGCCGGGCTCCTCCTACTCAACTCCTCCTGCCTGGAGCTATTTGGAGCAAGCAGGGGCGGCAGTTGGGCGCCTACATCGCCTTTTGGCCGGATGGCACTACTCTTTTCGCTTTCAGATCCCTCACTTTCACGACACGGCCTATTTTTGGCAGCAGCTCTGCCAGCGCAGCCCCGACCCGGAAATAAGGGCAGAGTGGCAATTTTTTGTCGAGACCGTGCCCAGGTTGCTTTTGCCGCCAGGACTTCCGACTCAGATTATCCATGCCGATCTCAAATTCAACAACTTTTTGTTTGACGAAAGGGGAAAATTTGCTGGCCTGGTGGATCTCGACACCTTTATGGACCACAACCTGTACGTTGAGCTAGGAGATGCCTTGCGCTCCTGGGGCCGGAGAGGGGAGGCCGTTGAGGCCGAGGCAATCCTAGCAGGGCTGCGCGGCTACGCCCAAACCGGCAACCTGCGCGCTCTGCAGCCAGAGCTCCTTCTGCAAGGGATCCAGTTGATGACGCTGGAGTTGGGGATGCGCTTTTTGCTGGATTGGTTCGAGGACTGCTACTGGAATTGGGATCCGCAGCGCTACGCCAGTCGCCGGGATCACAACCTCGCCCGCTGCCGGCGGCAGATCTGCCTCTACCAGCACCTAACCCAGATAGCACCCCAACTGTTGGAGTCCATATACGCCCTTGCTTCAGGAGAGGGAAATTGGTTAAGTTAGGGGCAACTTCCTCTTCTTTGCGTGGCTTCTATGAGCACCATTCAACTTCCCCGCTGGCTGGAATTGGCTCTGCCCTTCTTTCACCCAGTGCTGATGATTTTGGCCTCTGCCCTAGCTCTCTATACTCTCTATCTGGGTCTCCAGGTGCGGCGGCTGCGCACCGCCTCGGCGGAAGAGCGCAAGGAGTTAATTAAGGGCAAGTTTGGCCAGCGGCATTTCCTGGCAGGATCTCTCTTCTTGCTGTTGATGGTGTTTGGGGCCCTGGGAGGCATGGCCGTGACCTACATTAGAAGCCACAAGCTGTTTGTTGGGCCCCACCTGCTGGCCGGCCTGGGCATTGTAGCCCTAGTAACCACCTCTTCTGCTTTGGCACCCCTGATGAAGGATGGCCAAAAGGTCTGGGCCCGCAATGTCCACCTGCTGCTCAATGTGGTGATCTTGGGGATCCTGGGCTGGCAGGCGGTAACCGGCTTTCAAATCGTGCAGCGCATCGTCAACCAGATGCTAGCCTCTCCTCAGGTAACCTAGCCCTTTTCCAGCCAAGGGCAGGGAAGGCGTCCATACCATGATGGACGCTATCTCTTTGGATAAGGCTTCTTTCCCAGGTACTCAGCCCTAGCAAGCGGTTCTCCCATGCCTGGTAGCCCCCTCCCCAGTTGGGTCAAGCGCTCTATCGGCAAGGCCAGCGATATCTCGGCAGTTCAGCGGGTGATCAAGCAGCGGGGACTGCACACCATCTGCGAGGAGGGACGCTGCCCCAATCGGGCCGAGTGCTACAGCCAAAGGACTGCCACCTTTCTGCTGATGGGCGGGATCTGCACCCGCGCCTGTTCTTTCTGTCAAGTGGCCAGCGGACGGCCTGCTCCCCTCGACCCGGAAGAGCCGGAAAAGGTGGCCGAAGCGGTGGAGCTGCTGGGGCTGCGCTATGTAGTGCTTACCTCGGTGGCCCGCGATGACCTGCCCGACCAGGGATCTGGCCGCTTCGTGGAGGTGATGGAGGCCATCCGGCGGCGCTGTCCTGGGATCCAGATCGAGGTGCTTACCCCTGACTTTCGGGGGGATCGCGACTGCATTGCCCGGGTGGTGGCGGCCAGGCCAGCCTGCTACAACCACAACATTGAGACGGTGCGGCGGCTGTCGCAGGCAGTGCGGCGCAGTTCTGGCTACGACCTATCCCTGCGGGTTTTGCAAACTGTGAAGGAGCTGGATCCGAACCTGCCCACCAAGTCCGGCCTCATGCTAGGGCACGGGGAGACCCGCGAAGAAGTGTTGGAGACATTTCGGGATCTGCTGGCAGTGGGGTGCGAGCGGCTCACCCTGGGGCAGTACCTACAGCCTTCCTTGGCCCACCGCCCAGTGCAGCGCTACTGGACGCCAGAGGAGTTTGCTGAGCTGGGCGAGATTGCCCGCCAGATGGGGTTTCGCCAGGTGCGCTCTGGGCCCTTGGTGCGCAGCTCCTACCACGCTGCCGAGATGGGGCAGGACTAGGCCCCCTAGACCTTGGCAGCTAGCTCTTTGCTGCCCACGAGATCCCGCAGGACGGCCCCCAGGCCAAACCCTTCGCTGACCCAGCGGCTCAGCAGGGGTGGCGTCAGGGATCCCAGACGGTATAGGCTTGCCCCTGCCACGACTCCCCCTAGGAGGCTGTTGCCCCAACTGCCCCCCAGCCAGGTGCCCAGCCCTTCGGCCAACAGCAGCAGCGTGCTATTAAGCAGCAGCGGTCGCCCCAAGTCCTCTAGAGCCCTGCGGAGGGATCCCCAGGGCAGGCGCAGCCGCATCCCCAAGCCCAACAGCCACAGACTATCCAGGAGGGGCGCAAGCAGCAGATCCAAGCCCAGGGGCGCTAAGCCCACGGCAACCCCCTTGCCAAGGGCGCAGGCTGTACCCCACTGCTCCAGATGGCGGGCGTGATACTGCCACTGCTTTTGCCAAAGCTGAGCCTGGAGGCGCTCCAGCCGCTTCAGCCCATTGAGGGCCAGGAGGGACTCCGCCTCCGTCTGCAAAATCTCCACAATTTGGCCTTGCAGAGCTTCGATCTGGGGGGCAGGTCGCTCCCAGTCCAGGGTGACGCGGCCATCTGGCCAGTGGGTGCGGACTTTCTGGGGTTTTGGGCAAGCGGACACTGTCAGGATCTCCTGCGGCGACACCCAGCCCAGGTGGCGGCTAATTTGTTCGCGAATTGCCTGCAGCTCCGCCTCCGAGTAGAGATCGCACTTATTCAACACCAGCAGGAGGGGCTTGTGCAGGGTGCGCAACTCCAGTAGCGCCTGGTACTCCAGCTGGGTCAAGTCGCCGGCGATTACAAACAGGATCAAATCCGCCGCCCGGGCCACCTCCCAGGCCAACTGCTCGCGCGCTTCTCCGTTGACCTCGTTTAAGCCAGGCGTATCGATGAGCCGCACTTGCCAAGGGATCCCTGGCCCCGGTCGCCACAGCAGCGATTGCGGCTTTTGAGTCACGCCATTTAGGGGCCCCACTTCCAGCCGAGCCTCGCCAACTAGGGCATTCACGACTGCTGACTTGCCGCGGTTGACCAGCCCAAACACGGCAATGGAAAATAACCGCGCCCTCAGTCGCCTGCGCAGAGCAGACAGAGCCTTCAGCTCCGGCTGCAGGTCGGGACGCTTGGCCAGCGGTTGCCAGTGATCCCAGCAGCGCTGAAAAACCGTTTCGGCTTGGGCTAGGGGAGTGGTCATCGACAGAAAATCACTCCAAAGGGAATTGGCCACCGCAGCCCAGCTTCCCCCCCAGCGAAGGGAAGTTAGGTGGGATCGGCCACTTGGAGAATGGGGCATGATTATTTGTAGCGTCAACACTCCCCAAGTGGCTCGAGGAGCTTTCTGTATGCTCTACCGCTTTCCCAAGTCCCTGCGCTGGCTGCGGCTGGGGGGATCCCATCGCTCCAAGCAAGAACGCCAGATCGTGCGCAGCCTACTAGCCTTTGCTGGGGCCCTGCTGGCCGTGGACATTCTGCTTTTAGGTGCTCTCCACTAGGGCATTTCCCTGTTTCTTGGAAAGAAGCGCTATCATGGAAGTCCACGGGTTAAACTCCCCCGAGAGCTTTGTAACTCCTACGAGGCAGGTCGGATGGATTGGGTAGAAAAGGTTCTCGAAAAGATCCGCGAGTGGGTGGAACGTGTCATTGACGCTTTGCTGGGAAGTCCTCAGCCCCAACCTGCACCCATTCCGGTAGAAAATGGATCCCCTCGTCGTCGTTAATCCGACCGCCCTAGCCACCAGCGGCGAGCTTTTGAGCATCTTGGTGTTGCACGGCCCCAACCTCAACCTGCTGGGGGAGCGGGAGGTCAGCATCTACGGCTCAGTTTCCCTGGAGCAGGTGGATCAGGCTCTGCATCGGCAAGCAGAGCTGCTGGGGGTAAAGCTGGAGATCCTCCAGTCCAACCATGAGGGAGTGCTCATCGACGCCATTCACCGCGCTCGCCAGCAGCATGCCGGCATTTTGATCAACCCAGGCGCCTATACTCACACCAGCATTGCTCTGCGCGATGCCATTGCCGCTGTGGGATTGCCTACTGTAGAAGTTCACCTAAGCAACATCTACCGCCGCGAGCCTTTCCGCCAGCACTCCTACATCGCGGCTGTAGCCCTTGGGCAAATCAGCGGATTTGGGGCCCATAGCTACTTGCTAGGACTACAGGCGCTCGTGCAACACCTGCGGATGCCAGCAGCCTAGCTAACTTGGTTGGAGAAGCAGGTGAGCCTTCTTTTGGCTATCCTACGCGATAGCCAGGCTCAACTCATTGACCCCCATGCTGACGTTACAAGCTGTGGCCGAGCTGCTGCAAACCCCTCTGCAGGGGGATCCCCAGCTGTTGAGCTGGCCGGTTCAGACCCTCTGCACCGACAGCCGCCGCTTGCAGCCCGGGTCGATCTTTGTTGCCCTCAAGGGAGAGCGCTTTGACGGGCACGATTTCATTCCCCACGCCATGAGCAAAGGGGCCATTGCTGTCATCAGCCAGCAGCCGGTGGCTGCACCTCACTTTCGGGTTCCAGATACCCTAGCTGCCTACCAGCGCCTAGCCAGAGCCTGGCGGGAGCAGTTTGCCATTCCTGTGGTGGCCATCACCGGCTCAGTGGGCAAGACCACGACCAAGGAAATGCTGGCGGCTGCCCTCTCCCGCTACGGCAGCGTTCTCAAGAGCGAAGCCAACTACAACAACGACATCGGCGTGGCCCAGACACTGCTGCAGATGCGACCTGAGCACCAGTTTGCCGTGCTGGAAATGGCCATGCGCGGCCCCGGCGAAATTCGCCGCCTGGCCCAGACGGCTCAGCCTACCCACGCCTTGATTACCCATATCGGCACTGCCCACATCGGCAGACTGGGATCCCGCGAGGCCATTGCCGCCGCCAAGTGCGAGCTGCTGCAAGAGCTGGGCCAAGGGGGAGTGGCTCTGCTCAACGGTGAGGATCCCTTGCTGCTGGCCACTGCCGCCAGGGTGTGGTCGGGGCCAACCCTCACCTACGGCCTTGACCAGGGTGAGCTGCGAGGGCAGTGGGATCCGCAGGCGCAGACGGTTACCGTGGAGGGCTTGACCTTGCCAGTGCCCCTGCCAGGCAGGCACCATGCCCTCAACTGGATGGGGGTGCTGGCCGCTGTGCGCAGCTTGGGGTTGGATTGGGAACGCCTGCGAGAGCCTATCCTCTTGCCCACGCCCCTGGAGGGGCGTAACCGCCACCTCAAGCTGGCAGGAGATGTGGAAATTTGGGATGAGACCTATAACGCCTCGCCAGAGGCCATGATCGCGGCTCTCCAGCTTCTGGCCCAAACCCCCGGAAAACGGCGCTGGGCCATTCTCGGCCCCATGCGGGAGCTGGGGGATCATGCCCCTTACCTTTACGCAGAGGTGGGGCGCGCTGCTGCCCCTTTGGGGTTGGAGCGGCTTTTGCTTTTGGATCCCGAGGGGGAAATGCAGCCGCTCGTTGAGCAGAGGCCAGCGGCTCAGGTAGAGCGCTGTAGGGACGAATCAACCCTATTGGAAATCTTGCTGCACCAGGTGCAGGCGGGGGATCGGCTGCTATTTAAAGCAGCGCGAGCCATCCAGTTGGAGCGGGTGCTGCAGCGCTTTTTGCAGGCCTGGCATGCCTAGGCTAAGCTAAGAAATAGCCGCTAGCCAGACTCACCTCCCCGCTTGAGGGGAGCAGTTTCGATTTTTTCCCTTTGCCTGGACAGTATGTACTACCACAACCCTTCTCTGCGGGAGGAGCCGCGGGATCAACCTCCGGTGCTCCTGCCCTCCAAGGGCGGCCTCTCTATCTTGGACTGGCTACGCCAGGAAGGTCGCTTGCTGGAACAGCCAATTGAAGTTCCTGAGATTACCCTAGACGACGATCTCGAGGAGATTGACGACTTGATCGGCGACGACTTCGTCGAGGACTTCGAGATGGAGGAAGAGGAGTAGGTCAGAGTCAGCTGGCGCTGCAAGGCTCTGGGCGGGGAGGATCGAAATAGAGCTAGGGGCGCTAAAGTAGAGAGAGAAGGGGCGTTGGCCGAGCGGTTTAGGCAGCAAACTCATAATTTGCCTTACACAGGTTCGACTCCTGTACGCCCCAGTGTCAAAGCGATCCCCCTGGCTGAAACTGACTCGCTGCGGCGTGGAAGCTCAAGCCTAGTGGGATCTTCCCTCCCTCCAACGCTCAGGCAAGGTGGCGGGGGCTCCGTATTGGGACTGGAGCTGGCTGAGAAATTGTTCCTGCCAGGCACGCAAGTCAGCCAAAGGGGCGCCGTTGTTCATCAGGGCAAACCAAATGTCCCCCCTTTCGGTTGGCAAGACTCCCGCCAAGGTGCTGATGCCGCTGAGGGTGCCGGATTTGGCAATCATCCCCTCCGGCAACAGCCGCCGCTCCAACACTCCCCCATCTTGGCCGACGACAGCAAAAGCATCGGCTAGAGAAAGCCCTTGCTTTTCCAGAAGCAGTTGGATTGCCTGAAACAAAGCCACACTGGCCCGTGGAGAAATGCGGTTTTCCACTCCCAACCCCGAGCCGTTAACTAGCTGTAGCTCGGCAGGCGGGATCCCTGCGGCCTCACGGGCCAGTTGAGCCACCTGGTCTGCTCCCCCCACCGCCGTGGCCAACATCTCGGCCATGGAGTTGTTGCTGTAGAGATTCATCAGCTTGAGCAAGTGAATAAGGGGGGGCGACTCATGTCTGAGCAAAACTTGGGCGTTAGCTGGGATTTGCTGGGCAATCCGCACCGAGCCCAAGATCTCCACCTGGGGCTTGGGTGTGCCGGGAGGCAAGGTTTGAAACTGGATCTGGGCTTCTGGCGGCCAGCGCCGCGCATCCAGCCCCCGCTGCAGCAGAGCTCCCGAGCGGGCTACATCCAGGGAAAAGTTCATGTAAAAGCGGCCTACCACCACCAGATCCCCGCGCACTTGGCGGATCCCCCGGGCGTTGAGGGCGTTGCCCACCAAGAAGGCCTCTTCCCACACGAAGAAGGGATCCCCTCCTCCCAAAACCCAGAGATCCCCCTGCAAAACTCCCTTAGCGGTTAGGGGGCCAGTGGCCAACCAGGTGGTAACAAAGCGGTGCTGCGGGCCAAGCTGCTGCAAAGCAGCCAGGGTAGTGGCCACCTTGGTCAGCGAGGCGGCCGGCAGAGGGGTGGATCCCTGGTGCTGCCCCAAAACTTGGTCGCCTCTTTGCAGCCAAACCCCCTGCCCCCTAGGCGAAAACCCCCGCCTAGCTAACTGCGCTAGATGGATTTGCACCTGAGGTTGTAGGGATCCCGGCGAAGAGGGCAGCGCCCCTAGCCAAAGCCCTGCTGCTGAGAGCAGCCCAACCCCTGCTCTTACTCCGCGTCTCCACCGGCTCATCAACCCTCAAAGCGCCGCGAGGATAAATCCTTCAGCTGGGTAACTCCCAGCTGCTCTCTTCCCCAAACTCCACGTCGATGGTGCCAGGGGGCGTTTGCCGGTGGAAGTATCCATCGGCAACAAACAGGGGCTCGCCACAACTGGGACAAAAGAAGTGGCTGCCTTCAAGAGCTTGCGCCTCTGACCCACAGACCGGGCAGCGATCTGTCGTAATCCAGCGGCGGGCCCACCAGCGGAAGGCCAGCAGCACCAACAGCGGTAGAGAGAGCAAAAACAAAAGCAGGGCTACCAAGCCAACCATCAGCCAGCCCAGGCCGAGGCCGGTTAGCAAAGCTGCCACGGCCAGGGATCCCAGCCAAAAACCCCAGCCAGTTAGAGAAATGGAATAGGTTTTGGGCTGCTCAAAGCGCATCTTTTTCTGCCTTCCTCAATACTTGCCAACACTGCTAGGACAGGCCTTTTCCTGAGCATGGTAGCCCAAACTTGCCGCCAGCAAGATGCTGCAAGAGTAGGCTAGCTCATCCTAGGGGGACAAGCTAGACCAGACGCTGCAACTGCTCCAGGAGGGAAAACCGCTGGCAGGGCTCTTAGGGAAGCTATCAGAAGCTATTATCAATTACAGAACTTATTGACGGTCACGGCCGCGTTGCCTAGGAGTGGAGGGGCAGGGTCATGGTCTATACGGAAGAAGCTTTCAAGGCGGAGCTAAACGCGAGGGGCTGGCGAGCCACTCGGCAACGGGAGATTATCCTACAGACCTTTCAAAACCTACCCGAGGGGACTCACCTGAGTGCCGAGGAGCTGCACAAGAAGTTGCAGGAAGAAGGCCATAAAGTTAGCCTCTCCACTATCTACCGCACTGTCAAGCTAATGACACGCATGGGCATTTTGCGGGAGCTGGAGCTGACGGAAGGTCACAAACACTACGAGATCAACCATCCGGCTCCCCGCCACCACCACCATTTGGTTTGCATTAAAACCAACAAGGTCATTGAGTTTAAAAACAATGCCATCCTCAGCATCAGCCAAAAGGTGGCGGAAAAATACGGCTTTAAGCTGCTCGATTGCCAGCTCACCATCATTGGCATTAGCCCCGAGGGACAGCGCTCGATTGTGTAGCCAAAAACTTCTAAGGCTGAGCTTTGCTTAGGTTGCTCTCCGACCTAGTGGAGCAGTGCTGCCGCTGGGAGGGGGATAAGGCACCTGTTGTTACCAACTCAGCCCGTCAACCCTGGCCGTGGACACCGTCTGCAAGCTCAAACTGGGCACTTCAGTAGATCGTGGCGCCAGTGCCGGCGACCCGAGGCCAAACCGCCCTGGCAGCATTGCTCCTACCGGGTGCAGGGGAAGAGCCCATCTGCCACTCCTCTTCAGCGGCAAGCGCAGCCCACCGCTGGTGATCCTCTAGACCTAGGACAAACGGACACTGGTTGAGATCTTGCGGTACAAGCCGCACGCTGTGTAGCACAGCAAGTAGGGGGAGAATCCCCGCCTTTCAGGGCTGAGGAGAACGTCAACCCCCTACTGCGGGAGATGACTATGAACGAGCAGGAAGTGGCGCACTGGCTGGAGAGGGCCCTGGCCGATCTGCGCCTGAGAGTCCAAGTCAAGGCCCAGCCCCTCCAAGACAGCCCTGGGGACTATGCTTTGGTGGTCATGCTCAATCGCCCTGCCCATGCTGCCCTCAACTACGAGCAGCTAACCGCTTGGTTCCGGAAGGCTGTAGCTAGCCGCTACCCCCAAGTCAAGCGCTTAGCTCTCTACAGTCGCCCTATGGGTCAGCAGCAGGCTGACTGGAAGACGCAGGTGAGACTGGGGCCAGGGCTAGCCACAGAAGGGACTCTGCAGCCAGATCTCAGCCACTACTGCTTTGTCCTAGACCGCCAGTTGCTCACTGCCGACCTGCCCCAACCCTCCAGCGTGGTGCGCCAGGCAGTCTTGGGTTTTCACGGCCTCACTTCTGGGCAAAAAGAGGAGGTGCTGCCCCCTACTGCCCACCTTGTTTCGCAACCCCAGCGCTGTCTCCACGGTGACGCTGTCAGTGGAAGCATCTCTGTGGCTGGAACCTCTGAAGAGTCTTAGCCCCTATGAGCTGCGCCTGCTGAGCATTTGGCTAAGCCGCTACTGTTTCAGCCCTAGCCGCACCTTGGCTGATTTGGATCCCGCCGCCTCAGGCCGCAAAACCGGCCAGGCAAAACGCAACTATCGCGCTCCCCAAGGGGGGGTGGCGCTGGTTTTGGCCAGCTTTGCCGGCAACCTGACAGTGGCCGCAGGCCTGACCCTAGGCCTATTGTTTGGCATGGTGTTTGTGCTGGCCCTGGCTGTTTTCGGCACCCTGGAAGGAGGGCTCTCTTTCGGCTCTTTCCTTCTCGCCGTTTTGCTTGCCCTGGCCTTCAACGCCCTAGTCTTCTTTATTGTCCCCCTGGGTGATGGACTGGATCCAGCAGAGCCTCTACGGCACCCAGTGGGTGAGCTTGGGGGAAATTGAGCGCCGCAGCCCCGAAAGCGCGGAGGTGATTGAACGCGTCTGCCGGCAGCACAAGCTAAAGCAGCCGAAGCTGGGTCTGATCCCCGATCAAAACCCCACCACCTTCACCTATGGCAGCCTGCCCAATAACGCCCGCATTGTTGTCAGCGAGGGCCTATTTACCTACCTGGAAGATGAAGAGGTGGCCACGGTCTATGCCCACGAGCTGGGGCATGTTATCCACTGGGATTTCGCTGTCATGACCCTAGCTTCCACGCTATTGCAGCTCCTCTACCTTCTCTATGTCTATGTGCGCGATCGCGGGAGCAGTGAGGGCCGTAACCGCAGAGGGGGGAAAAACCTGGCTTTCCTGGCGCTGGTGGCCTACCTCTTCTACGTGGCTGGCTCCTATTTGGTGCTGTATCTGTCGCGGGTGCGGGAGTACTTTGCCGATTACTTTGCTGCCGAAACCACCGGCAACCCCAATGCCCTTGCACGGGCTCTGGTGAAAATTGCCTTGGGCATTGTTCAGGAGGGAGAGCGGGAGCAGGACGAGGAAACTCGTCGGCGCAGCACCCGCCTGTTGGAGGGGATGCGGGCCTTGGGGATCTACGACGCCAAGGCAGCAGGGACGGTGGGGACAGCCTACCGGCTTGCTTCGGATCCCAGCCAGGTGGGCAGGGTGTTTTTGTGGGATCTGTTTAACCCCTGGGCCTGGTGGATGGAGCTGAACTCCACCCATCCCCTCACCGGCAAGCGGGTGCGGGCGCTAGCCACCTATGCCGAGCAACTGGATCTGCCGGTGGAGTTCGATATGGCCAGCGTGGTGGCCCAAGGCAAGCAGCTCAACCGCCAGCAGCTCTATGGCAGTTTCCTCCTAGACATGCTGCTGTTGAATGCCGAGTGGCTGGGAGCAATCTTGGGAATGGGGCTTGGGATCCCAGCTCTACAGGCAGGATCTTACGGCATGTTTGCCGGCCTGGCCCTGGCGGGAGCCAGCCTGGGCCTGCTGCTGAAGATGCCAGTGATGTACCCCAGCTTGGAGAACCCGCCGGCGTTGACGGTGTTGAAGGCGCTGAGCAACCCCTACACCAGCCCCTTGCGCGGGTTGCCAATGCAGTTGCAGGGGCGGGTAATTGGGCGGGGGAATCCGGGCTATCGCCTTGGCGCCGACCTCAAGTTCCAGGATGAGACGGGGATGATGTTCTTGCGCTACGCTTCCCGCTTTGGGCCACTGGGCAACTTCCTGTTTGGGGCCAGGCAGGCCGCAGGGCTGATCGGCAAAGAGGGAACAGTGGTCGGGTGGTTCCGGCGGGGGGTGGCTCCCTATCTGGATCTGTCCCGCTTCCAGAGCCGCTATGGCGAAGTGGTGACCAGCCACCCTCCTTTTGGGCAGGCGGTGCAGGTGGCACTGGGCTTGCTTGGTGCCCTGCTGTTGATGGCCTTTTCCCCTTTCTAGGGGGCCTGCTCAGGAGGCAGTCGCTTGCTCACCGGTAGCACGGGCGTAGTCGTCGCTGAAGCGGACAATGTCGTCTTCGCCCAGGTACTGGCCGTTTTGCACCTCGATGATCACCAACGGGATGACACCGGGGTTTTCCAGGCGGTGCTTGGTGCAGGGGGGCACGTAGGTAGACTGGTTGGTGGTGATCAGCCGCTCTTCGTTGCCGCAGGTTACTTTGGCGGTGCCGGCAACGACGATCCAGTGTTCGCTGCGGTGGTAGTGCATCTGCAAGCTAAGACGACGCTTGGGCAGCACCACAATCCGCTTGATTTTGTAGCCAGGGCCCTCGTCCAGCACCGTAAAGCTGCCCCAGGGGCGAGTTTCCGTATTGCTCTCGAGGAGCTTGTGAAAAACTTCAGCCGAGAAGGTGGCTGGCAGTTTTTCCTCTGAGGGCATGGGGGAATTAGGGGTTTCTAGCACAGGCTGCTCTCCTGGGCGCCCTGCCTTCAGCTTATCCTACGGAGCTGGAAAGTAGCCCAACTCCCCTCAAGTCTTGTGGGATCATGGAGAAGTCTCCTCATCTTGCTCCTCCATGCGTTCCTACCCGGTTCACATCCACGACCGCCAGAAAGACGCCCACTATCTCATCCAGGTGCCCGCCGACCAATATATCCTGGAGGCTGCCGAAGCCCAAGGGATCCAGCTTCCCTTTGCCTGTCGCAACGGTGCCTGCACCACCTGTGCGGTGCGGATCCGGCGGGGATCCCTCTACCAGCCGGAGGCAATGGGGATCTCGCGGGAGCTGAAGGAGCAGGGCTACGGGCTGCTGTGCGTGGGCTATGCCCGCTCCGAGCTGTGGGTGGAAACCCAAGACGAAGACGAGGTCTACGAGCTGCAGTTTGGCCGCTACTTTGGCCAGGGGCGGGTACGAGCGGGGATCCCCATCGACGATGAGTAATTTCTCTGCCTCAGTTGCCTCTAAAGACCTGTTGCCGGATCCCCGGCCTTCGCAACCTCAGGGCTGGCTGTTGGGGTCGGCGGCCCTGATCCCAGTCAACCTGGCCCCTAGTCTGTTGCTGGCGGCGGTGGGGACGGTGCAGAGCTATGGCCGCTACTGGGAGCAGATCCGGCGGGATCCCTTGTTGGGCTTGGCGGGCCTGCTGAGCGCGGCGGCAGTGGCAACGGCGCTGCTGGGGGAAGACTGGCGGCTGAGCTTGCCGGGGATGTTTAACTACTGGCCCTTTCTGCTGATGCTGCCGGCCTTTGGGGCAGCGCTGGCCGATCCTGAAAGTCGCCGGCGCCTAGCGCAGGTGTTGGTGCTGGGCAGTGGGCTGATGCTGCTCTTGGGCTGGGGAGAGGTCCTGTGGGGGTGGCAGGGCCATCTCTTCTTGGGGCCGCTCTGGATTACGGGAGTGGCTGGCGGGGAGCGACCGGCAGCGGCCTTTACCTCCCCCAACCTCCTGGCCATTTACCTAGTGATCCACCTGTGCTTGGCGGCAGGGCTGTGGGGGGTAACTCGATCCCGCCTCACCCGAGCAGGGCTAGTGGCGATGCTGGGGCTGGGATCTCTGCTGTTGCTGCTGACAGCCTCCCGCAGCGGCTGGGGGGCAGGGGGATTGGCTCTACTCATTGGGTTGGTGCTGCGGCGCTGTTGGTGGGGGATCGCCCTCTTGGCCGGCCTGGGGCTAGCCAGCTTGGCGGCGGCTTTGGATTGGCCTGGCTGGCGGGCAGTTGTGCCTTCGTTGATTTGGAGCCGTCTGGCGGACACCTGGGATCCCCAGGCCCCCCACTTTAGCTCAACCGCCAACCGCCTCGATGCCTGGCGCTTTGCCCTGCAGATGGTGCGGGAGCGGCCCCTGACCGGCTGGGGCTGGCAGAGCTTTCCTGCCCTCTACAATGCCCAGGACCCGCCTGAGTTGCTGGGCCACTGCCACAACTTGTACTTGCACTTGGCGGCGGAAGGCGGGATCCCTCTGCTGCTGGGCTATCTTGCCTTGTGGGGCTGGATCTTGGCGCGGGGCTGGCGAGCCTGGCGTTGTTCCCAGGACGGGCTCCTTCTGGGCATGCTGCTGGCCCTAACAGCGTTTTTTGCTGCCGGGATAGTGGACGTGGTGATCTTGGATGGCCGCCTTCACCTGTTGATGACCTTGCTTTTGGGGGCCGTTTGGGGAGCCAGCCTCAATCCGCTCCACAGCGAGCAAAATGGAGTTCCAGCGGATCCCTTCCCAAGCCAGGCGTTCCAGCCAATGCCACAATAGAGTTTCGTCCTTGCGTTTTCTGGGATTACTCTGTTTATTCTGTCTCGGTTGCCAGATTTTCTTGCGTATCGATTGGATTGTCTCACCCACGATTGACTCACATCCCCCCTCATCAAATCTCCCCTTTTCCTCGGAGAGAGGGGATGGGAGGTGAGAGCACGCCTCTCCAGAAGGGGAGTAAAAAGCTGTTGCTAACCCATTTCCGAAAAAGTTCAGTGGTATTTGGAGTGCCCCACCTTCTTCCATGGAGCAGCCAATCCCCTTGCTGGCCCCTGATCCCATCAAGCCAGGGGATCTCCTATCCCTGGAGATCACCGACCTAACTCCCGAAGGAGATGGCATTGCCCACACGCTTGGCTACGGGCGGGGACGGGTGGTGTTTGTAGCCCAAGGCGTGCCCGGGGATCAGGTGGTGGCCCAGGTTCTCGAGATCAAGCGCAACTACCTGGTCGGGCGAATTCGCTCGCTCGTTACTCCCTCGCCGCACCGAGTGCGTCCAGCCTGCATTGTTGCCGACAAGTGCGGTGGCTGCCAGTGGCAGCACGTCAGCTACGAGCAGCAGTTGGCCACCAAGCAGCAAATTCTCCGCAACGCGCTAGAGCGGATTGGCGGCCTTTCCTTGCCGGAGCCCGTCCCCATTTTGGGATCCCCGCAGCCGCTGCGCTACCGCAACAAGGTCACCTACCCCATTGCCAAAGCAGAGGGCCAGCCGCTGCGCATGGGCTACTACCGACGGGGCAGCCACCGCTTGGTAAACCTCAACCAGTGCCCTGTCCAGGACGAGCGACTGGACGTGTTCCTGAGGGAAATCAAGCGGGATCTGCAGGAAACCGGCTGGAGTGTGTACGACGAAAGCCGCCACCAAGGCCAGTTGCGCCATCTGGGCCTGCGCATTGGCCGCCGCACCCGCGAGGTGCTTCTCACTCTAGTGAGTTGCAGCCGCGACCTACCTCACCTGGAAAGGTGGGCCAAACGCTGGATGCAGCGCTACCCCGACTTGGTGGGGGTCTGCCTCAACCTCAACCCAGCCCGCACCAACGTCATCTTTGGCCAGCAAACGGAGGTCATTGCTGGACGGGGATCCCTGCGGGAAGAACTGGCCGGTCTTTCCTTTTGGATTGATAGCACCTCCTTCTTCCAGGTCAACACAGAGCAGGCGGAGGCCTTTTTTACCTGGATAGTGGATCAGCTCCATCTGCGCGGCGAGGAGACCGTTCTAGATGCCTACTGTGGCATCGGCACCCTAACCCTGCTCTTGGCCCAGCGGGCCAAACGGGCGATGGGGGTGGAAGTCCTGCCCGCGGCGGTGGCCCAGGCCCGCTACAATGCCCAGTTCAACGGCATCACTTCGGCCCAGTTTTTCCAGGGCGCAGTAGAAGCGGTTTTGCCGACTCTGCCTCCTGCCGATGTTGTGGTGTTGGATCCGCCGCGGCGGGGCTGCGAGCGGCAGGTGCTTGAGATCCTAAAGCAGCAACGGCCCCGGCAGATCGTTTACATTAGCTGTCATCCTGCCACCTTGGCGCGCGACCTGCAAATCCTCATGGCCGAGGGATCCTACCGCCTAACCCAATGGCGAGCTGCTGACTTCTTTCCCCAGACAGGCCATGTAGAGGGAGTGGTCTTTTTGGAACGGGTCTGAGGAACCTTGCCCAGCTTGCCGCGGAGCTGCCCTCTGGGTAGGCGCACTAGCCGGAGGCGACAAATGCTAACGTCAAAGTAAAGTTTCGCAACGGACTTTTTCCCTCCCACTCTCAATGCTTAGAGCTGGAATTGTCGGCCTGCCCAATGTGGGCAAATCGACTCTATTCAACGCTCTCTGCGAAAATGCCAAAGCGGAGGCGGCCAACTTTCCTTTCTGTACCATCGAGCCCAACATCGGACGGGTGGCCGTGCCAGACGAGCGCCTGGAGGTGCTGGCTAAGATCAGTGGCTCGGCGGCCATTGTTCCCGCCCAAATCGAGTTTGTCGATATTGCCGGGCTGGTGGCTGGTGCCAGCAAGGGGGAGGGCTTGGGCAACCAATTTCTCTCCCACATCCGCCAGGTGGACGCCATCGTGCATGTGGTGCGCTGCTTTAAAGACGAGAACATTGTCCACGTGGCTGGCTCGGTGGATCCCGTGCGAGACATAGGGGTGATTAACCTAGAGCTGGCTCTAGCGGATCTGGCCCAGATTGAGCGACGCTTGGAACGGGTGCGCAAGCAGGCCAAGTCTGACAAAACGGCTCAAGTAGAGCTGCAGGCCCTGGAGAAGCTGCAGGCTGCTCTAGACGAGGGCAAGCCGGCTCGCCTGGTGCCCCTTAGCGCAGAGGAGGAGGTCGCCATCAAAGGGCTGGGGCTGCTCACCCGCAAGAAGGTGATCTACGCCGCCAACGTGGCAGAAACGGAGCTAGCCACTGGCAACGACTGGGTAGAGCAGGTGCGGCAAGTGGCCCAGGCAGAGGAGGCGCGTGTGGTGGTGGTCTCGGCCCAGGTGGAGGCGGAATTGGTGGAGCTGCCGCCTGAAGAGCGACAGGCTTATCTAGAGTCGCTGGGGGTGAAAGAAGGGGGGCTGAAATCCTTGATCCGCGCCACCTACGAGCTGTTGGGCCTGCGCACCTACTTTACCTCTGGTCCCAAAGAAACCCGCGCCTGGACAATCCCTGCCGGTGCCACTGCTCCCCAGGCGGCGGGGGTCATTCACTCGGATTTTGAGCGGGGCTTTATCCGGGCGGAAACGATAGCGTATGAGGATCTAGTGGCAGCGGGATCCCTGAGTGCTGCTCGGGAGAAGGGTCTGGTGCGCAGCGAGGGCAGAGACTACGTGGTTCAGGAAGGAGATGTAATGCTCTTCCGCTTCCATGTCTAGGGGCCCTTTCCTGAGAAAGCCGTTGACGCTGTAACGAAGCATCACAATAATTGGACTAGATAAACAATTGCTTTAAGGGACGCATTGATGGACCTGCTGCAATACGGGCCAATGGCCTGGGTTTACCTGGCAATTTTTGCTTCCATCATCTGGTGCATCTGGGGTCGTTCGGAAGACGACATTATGTTCTAGCTCACGCGGGAGGGATTCCTCTGCTGAAGCTACTCTTTGGCTGGCAGCGGATCCCTCCTTGTCAACCTCAGGTGATGTCCCCTCTCAATCCCCCTACTAGGACGGATACACCCAGATGCCGTGCCACTCCAAGCAGTCTGCGTCCCAACAGAGCAAGGGAATTCAGCTAGGCTCGCACTTCCTCCCTCTTGGGCAGCCGCTCTGACAGCGAAGTAGCTTACAAGAGTTATGGGCGTTACTAGCTTGATCTCCCGGCGTCCCCTGCCTGGAGCGGAACGGACAGAGGAGGGGTACCGTCTTTCTTGGCGGGGAGTGGCGGTGATGGGGGTACTCAATGTAACCCCCGATAGCTTCAGCGACGGCGGCCAGTGGGGATCCGCGGAGGCAGCCGTGCAAGCGGCCAAGGCCATGGCAGCAGCGGGAGCTCTGATTGTGGATATCGGCGGCGAGTCTACCCGGCCGGGGGCGGAGCCGGTGCCGGTAGAGGTGGAGTGCGACCGGGTTTTGCCCGTGATTCGGGCTCTAGAAGGATCCGGAATTCTCCTCAGCGTCGATACACGGCGAGCAGAGGTGGCTGCTGCTGCTCTGGCAGCGGGGGCACACATCATCAACGATGTCACCGGGCTGCGGGATCCACAGATGATGCAGGTGTGTGCCGAGAAGGGGGCTCCAGCGGTCATCATGCACATGCGGGGAGAGCCGCGCACCATGCAGCAGCTCACCGACTACGACGACCTTGAGGGAGAAGTTTTTGGTTTTCTCAAGGACCAAGCGGAGCGGGCTCTGGCAGCCGGTGTGCCCAGTGTCATTTTGGATCCTGGCCTGGGCTTTGCCAAAACCGCCGAGCAGAACATTGCCCTCCTCAGAGCCCTGCCGCGGCTAGTGGCCTATGGCTACCCCGTTTTGGTGGGAGCCTCGCGCAAAAGTTTTGTCGGCCAGCTTTCCGGCATTGCTGTGCCCAAAGAGCGGGATAGCGCCAGCGTAGCCGTACATCTCTTTGCCGCCAGCCGGGGCGCTACCCTGGTGCGGGCGCACAACGTCCCCGCCCATGTCTCCGCTCTAGCGGCTTGGGAAGGGCTGCACGGTGAGCCAAGCTAGGCTGGTGCTGCGGGGTCTTAGCTTCCATGCCCACCACGGCTATCGTCCTGAGGAGGCCCTGTTGGGGGCGCGCTTTGTAGTGGATGTGGAGCTGCAGCTTGCCTTGGTTCCCCAAGAGGATGACTTGGCCCACACCGTGGACTACGCCCAGGTGTACGAGGCAGTGCGGGAAGAGGTGACCCAGCAGCGCTACCGGTTGATTGAGACGTTGGCAGACCGGATTGCCGAGCGGCTGTGGCAGAGCTATCCCCAGGTGGAAGCCCTGACGGTGCGGGTGCACAAGCCGCAAGCCCCCCTGCCAGGGCTGTTTGACGATGTGTACGTGGAGATCGTCCGCCGTCGCTCCACCCCTCCATGAAGCCTGACCTGGCCTACATAGCTCTGGGGAGCAACCTCGGGGATCCGCTGCAGCAGTTGCGCACGGCCATGCAGAAGTTGCCGCGTCTGGGAGAGGTGGTGGCCCGCTCCAGCCTCTACCGCAGCCCCGCCCAAGGAGGGCCGCCGGGCCAGCCCGACTACCTCAACGCCGTGGTGGCCCTGGATCCCTTTCCGCCTTACCAATCCCCCCTGGAGTTGCTCAGGGCGCTGCTGGCCATCGAGCAGGAAGCAGGGCGGGTGCGGCGCATACACTGGGAGGCCAGAACGCTGGACTTGGATCTGCTGGCCATGGGCAATTGGATTCTCAACAGCCCCGCCCTGACCCTGCCCCACCCTCGCATGATGGAGCGCCCCTTCGTCCTGGCCCCCCTGTGCGAAATCAATCCCCACTGGCGCCACCCGGAAACCGGCATAGCTGCAGCCGAGGCGCTGGCTGCCCTGGATAGCTCCTGGCTCGAGCGCACCGACCTAGGCTGGGACTAAAGCTCTACAGTGCAGCCGCCATTTTGGCTGCCAGATCCACCAGCCGCGAGGCGTAGCCGTATTCGTTGTCGTACCAGGAGAGCACCTTCACTGTGCGATCCCCTAGCGTCATCGTCGACTCCAGATCCACAATTGAAGAGTGGGGATCGCCGATGATATCTGCCGAGACAATGTGCGGCGGGGCAATGGCCAGGATCCCGCGCATCGGCCCCTCAGAAGCCTCGACAAAAGCTTGGTTAACCGCCTCTTTGGTAATGGGCCGTTCGGTGCGCACCACAAAGTCCACGATCGAGCCGGTTAGGGTGGGCACCCGCAGCGCTAGGCCGTCCATCTTCCCTTTCAGGGCAGGCAAGACCTCGGCAACTGCCGTAGCTGCCCCTGTTGTGGAAGGCACAATCGACACCGCCGCCGAGCGGCCCCGGCGATAGTCCTTGGGATCCGGGCGATCCACAATGGCCTGGGTGGCAGTGTAGGCATGGCAAGTGGTGAGAAAGCCCGTCTCGATGCCAAAGCGATCCAGCAAGACCTTGGCCAGCGGCGCCAGACAGTTGGTGGTACAGGAGGCGTTGGAGACGATGTGATGCCGCTCGGGGTCGTACTGGTCGTCGTTGACCCCTATCACCACTGTTAGGTCGGCACCCTTGGCAGGAGCAGAGATGATCACCTTTTTGGCGCCAGCCTCCAGGTGCTTGGCTGCTCCCTCCCGCTTGGTAAACAGGCCAGTGGACTCTATTACCAGTTCGACGCCCAGATCTTTCCAGGGCAGTTGCGCCGGATCCCGTTCTGCCAGAACTCGGATCTTGTGGCTGCCGACGTGCAGGTGGCCATCGGCAACGCTCACCGTCTGGGGCAGGCGGCCGTAGGCAGAGTCAAATTGGAGTAGGTAAGCCAGATTTTCCGGCTCGGTTAGATCGTTAACCGCTACCACCTCCAGCCCCCGCTCTGGCTGGGAGAGCAGCGCTCGCAAAAACGAGCGGCCAATGCGACCAAATCCATTGATGGCTACCCGTATGGTCATAGCAATCCTCCAGTAGCAGTCTAGGACGACGGGTTGGGGGCTGTAGCGCAGGAGACGCCAGTCCCCTAGAGATAGAGTGACACTCCCAGCCGCTGGAAGGGGAGGCTTAGTATAGGCTTAGTATGGCCGGCTTCTTGCAAGGCTCTAAGGCAGGGTTGCAGCAGGAGGCTGACCCGGGAATCTAGGGTCGGACTTCCCTGGCCGGGCGACTAGTTCTTCCCCCCCCAGACCCTTTGAGACGCAAGTTGATAACCGCGTTGCTTTGGGGTACGTTAGTGCAAGCGCTCCCGAAACTGGGAACACAAGTCCCGAGTCCCATCTCTATGTGAAGGAAGGAAAGCGGGAGAAGTTATTTTATTTCCCAGCCAAAGAGCGGCAACTTTTCCAGAGAGGTTGGCAGCGGCCTTAAGCCTTTATAAGACTTTTAAGACAACGAAAACAACGGCGAGGGGATCCCACCCATGGAAGCACGCAAACCTCTGAAGAAACTGGAAAATCAGATGGAGCGGGCTGTTCTGGAGATGGTGAATGAGCTGCTGCTCATGGAAAGCCAGCAGCGCTACTGCTTGTGCGAAAGATTCTGTCACGATGCCGCTGCGCTGGCCCTCAACAACCTCCAGCCCCGCTACACTACTAGTTTTGAAGGCTCTATATACACCCTAGAGGCTATCCAGGCGGATCAGGAGTTGCAGAGGCAAATTCGCCTGGAAGTGACCAAGGCCATGGAGCGGGTGGCGGCCAATCCTCTCTGTCCAGAACCTGACTGCCCCCTGCAGCTGCGCAACGCCAAGACGGTAGAGTTAGAGCTAGCCGACAGCAATTCTGAACAAGAAAGCTGAAGGGATGGACTCCATCGTCTCGTCTGCGCCAGTGGCTTTTCTAGGCCCTGCCGGAACCTATACGGAGCTAGCCGCCCTGCTGGCCTGTCCCGAGCAGCCCCACCTCCACAGCCAGGGATCCCACCCCTTGGTGCCCTACCCCACCATTAGCGCCTGCTTGGAAGCGGTGGCTGCCGGCGAGCAGGCCTGGGCAGTGGTGCCGGTAGAAAACTCCGTCGAGGGCGGCGTCTCGATGACCCTAGATGCCCTCTGGCAACTGGAAGGGCTAAGCATTCGCCAGGCGCTCATTCTGCCAATTCGCCATGCCCTCATCAGCTGTGCCTCCCGGCTAGAGCAGATTGAGCAGGTCTACTCCCACCCGCAAGCTTTGGCCCAATGTCAGGCTTGGTTGCGATCCCACCTGCCGCAGGCCACCTTGATCCCAACCCGCTCCACCACCGAAGAACTGGAGCGGCTGCAAAGCCAGCCCAAAGCTGCTGTCGTCGCCTCAGAGCGGGCTGCAGAGCTTTACCAACTGCCGGTCTTGGCCTGCCCAATCAACGACCACCCGGACAATTCCACCCGCTTTTGGGTGGTGGGCCGCTGCGGATCTTCACCGGGGGGATCCCACACTTCCCTGGCCTTTAGCCTGCCCCACAATGTGCCAGGAGCGCTGCTGAAGCCGCTGCAAGTTTTTGCCGAGCGGGGCCTGAACATGTCGCGCATTGAGTCCCGCCCCACCAAGAAATCGGCGGGAACCTACGTCTTCTTTGTCGATCTGGAAAACCCGGTCGGCCAACCCTATCTGCCTGATGAGGTCATTGCGGCCTTGGAGGCCATTGCCGAGATCCTCAAACTTTTTGGCAGCTACCCTGTCCATGACCTCAGCAAGCAGAACTACAGGGATCTGCTTGGCCAAGGCAATCCGGTTTATTCGTAACTTTGCCAGGCCTGCCAAAAAACGTAGAGAGAAACCAGGGCCAGAAAGCTGCGCAACAGTAGCCTGACCACTGCCTCGGGCAATCTGGGCAAGAGGCGGGTGCTGACCTGAACGCCGGCTAATCCCCCCATCCCCAAGATGAGGCCGGGAATCCAGAGCACGTTCTGGCGGAGGGTGCCCTCCCCAAAGCCCAGGGCGTTCGCCATCCAATCGCCCAGGCCAGCATGGCCGAAGGTGGCAGCAGCGGCTGTAATCCCAATCACACCCAAGCTGGTTTGGATGGCCACCTTGAGGGCTTCCCCCAACAGCAGGATCTGCAGCGGTACCAGGATAATGCCACCGCCAATGCCGAAAAGCCCCGCCAACAAGCCGGCAGCGCCTCCGGTCAGGATGCGGGCCAGCCAGGGAGGCATCGGGATCCTAATAGCAGAGCGGTTGCCGAGTTTCCCTGCATCGGGGGACTTCGTCCTGCCGGCCGCAGCACCTGGCCTCCCCAACCCTTGGGCGTGGGCGACCGCGGTTTTGCCCAGCTCCACCAGGTAAATGTTCGCTAGCAACAGCACCCCAAAGGCCGCTAGTAACAGATAGCCGGGCAGGTGACTGGCAAGGATTGCCCCCCCTTGGGCTGTGAACAGAGCCGGGATCCCCAGCAGAATTACCCGCTTGGGATCCAGCATTCCCCTGCGCCAGTTTTGGAAGCTGCCTGCGAGGGAGGTGAGGAGCATGGAAAAGTTGCTCGTGGCAACCGCCTGCAGCGGCGGGATCCCCAAGCTGACCTGCAAGGGCACCAGGATCGTGCCGCCGCCGATACCCAAAAGGCCGGCCAAGATCCCTGTTGCCACACCGCCCATTGCCAAAGCTAGATTTTTTCCTACCAAGGCTTTGGCTCTCCTCCCCTAGGGAGCTACGGCAAGAAACTGCAGCGAGGCTTGGCTTCGCGCCAGGCACAGCCGTCCAGAGCAATCCGCTCCACCTCCGAGGCCAGCTTTAGGGCCTTTAGGGCCTGCTCCCCGCCCACCGAAGGCTGGCTACCGCCCCGCACACAGTTGATGAAATGCTCTAGCTCGGCATGCAGCTTATCAATAGGTTCGATATAAACCTTCTCGATAAGGCCCTCCCGCGGGTAGGGCGCCTGGCCGTAGTCGTGGCTACTGCCGCCTCCCTGGCGGTAAATCGAGATCTCGTTGTGGAGAAAATCGGCTTCCACGAGGGCATTTTTGCAGTGGACGGCGATGGTGCGCACCTTGCGGTGGGTAACCTTGCTGGCAGTGAGGGTGGCGATGGCGCCGTTGGCAAAGGTGAGGGTGGCTGTGACGTAGTCGAGATAGCCTAAGTTGGAGGCGCGGTTGCCGCTAGCAGTAATCTGGGTTACAGGGGAAGGGATCAGCTCCAGCAACAGGTCGATGTCGTGGATCATCAGGTCAAACACCACCGACACGTCGCTGGCCCGGTCGGAATAGGGGCTGAGTCGGTGGGCCTCAAAAGCCAGCGGCTCTTCGCGCTGCAAAACTTGCCCCAGCCTTTGAAAGACGGGGCTAAAGCGCTCGATGTGTCCCACCTGCAGAATACAATTGCAGTCGGCGGCGCGGTTGACCAGGGATTCTGCCTCGGCAATACTGGCGGCAATGGGCTTTTCAATGAGCACGTGTACCCCCGCCTCCAGGCAGGCCATACCCACCTCGTGGTGAAGCACAGTGGGAACGGCAATGGCCACGGCGGCCACGTGGGGCAGCAGCTCCCGGTAGTCTTCGTAGAAGTGGACTCGATAGCGGCTGGCTACATCCAGGCCCCGCTCCACGTTGATGTCGGCCACGCCCACCACTTGCACGTCCTTCATCAGGCTAAAGACGCGAGCATGGTGCTGGCCCATGTTGCCGACCCCGATGACGCCGACAGGAACCGGCTGGCCAGGGTAACGGCGGGGAGAGTTGGCAGGACGCGGGCAGGATCGAGCCATAGGTTACCACTACCTCCACCACAAGCGCTTGACAAACCGCACCCCACCTTCCGGCAAGGAAGCCCAGCTTCTCCTAGACAAACTGCCCAAAGCTTACCATGCCCCCCTCAAATCCAGTTCAAGCCAGGAACAGGCGGCAGGCGTAGGGGTGCTCGCTCGCAGGCCTGGGGGCTAAAGCAGAAGAGCGGTGTCGGGGTGGGGCGGAACCACATGCGCGCATAAAACTGGTCTGGCCTGAGGGGAAGGCCAAACCAAACAGGGAAGAAGAAGAGAAAAGACGCCAAAACCAAGCTCACCGCCATCCAGCTCACCCGCCGCCAGAAGCGACGGTAGTGCCGCCAGCCCAGCAGCACCAGCCAGGCCAGGGCCAGGGTGCTGAATGCCAGAGCACTCATGTAGTGGTAGATGAAGACGCAGCGGCTGACGAGGAACCAGGGCAGGTAGTTGGCCGCGTAGCCAATTAAGATAAAGGCTTCCAGGCCGTGGAAGCGGCGGATCCCGCGCCAGACCAGCACCAGGATTGAGCCTGTCCCCAGCCACCACAGCCAGGGATTGCCCAGGCCATGGACTGCTCGCCACAGGTTGCCCTGACTGCTGAAGTAGTAGCCCACCGGGCGGCCCATAATTGGCCAAGACCAGGCCCCCGCCGAGGCCAAGGGGGTGGTCAGCCAAGGTCGTAGCGCTGGGAACCAGGCCACCAGGGAGCGCAAGCTGGTGGAGCAATAGGGGTGGACGGAGGTGTTCTCATCGACCACAAGATCAGCATGCAGGTGCCCGCTGTAAACCGCCTGATTGATGAGCACTAGAGAGCGAAAGTAGTTCTGGATCCCGGTCCAGCTCCAATCCAGCGTCAGCCCCTGCTGCGGGTTGAGCTGCAGGTGTGGGATCCACTGGATGGCATAAAAGGCCAGCGGCGCAAGGGCAAAGCAAAAGGCATAGTGCCACCAGCGCAGGCGGCGGATCTGGCTCAAGATCCCCAGCCTTGGGATCCACTGCGGGCGCAGCCAGACCACCCCCCAGACCAGGATCCCCAGGAGGGCAAACATGAAAGCAAACCAGAGGCCATTCCACTTTACAGAAGCCGCCGCCCCCAGGAGGATGCCGGAGCCGGTGAGGTGAAGAGTCCGCTGCCAACCGCGGCGTTCCAGCCCGCTTAGGAGCAAAATCGAGGCCGCCAGGCCAAAGGCAACCAAGTACACGTTAATCAGGCCAAAGCGGGACTCCACCAGAAACACCCCGTCCGTGAGCAGCAGAGCCCCACTTAGGAGCGCAAAGCCCACGTGGTAGGTGAGGCGATAGGCCAAGCCAGCCAGCAAAAGCGGAATCAAGGACCCGCACAAGGCGGTAGCTAGGCGAAAGCCCCACTCGTTGCGGCCAAAGAGTTGGATGCTGAGAGCGATGAAGTACTTCCCCAGGGGCGGATGTACGTCGTAGAAGGGCTTCCCGTCGAGGTAATTTTGGGCAAATTGAGGAAAATACACCTCGTCGAACACCGGCGCCGGCAACTCGGCCAGTCGCCATAAGCGCAGCCCCAGGCTCATCAGAAAGATCCCAAGCGCTCCCCCCAGCAGCCAGCGGCGCTCTCCTGCGGACCCAATTGCAGCTAGAGCGGCAGTTGCTGCCTCTGGGGGCAAGTTGCCAGCGGCTACCCCTTCGCGGGCAGAGGCAGCAAGGGGGGGCTGATCCCTTTCCGGCCTTGCGGGTTGGTGGGGTGAAGCCATGGGCAGGAGACGTCAGCAGGGATCCTCAGTGCTACTTTAACCTGCCGCCGTTGCTATGCCAGTCCCTACTTAAAGCCCTTAGGAGGTGGGAATGACCAGCTCCACGGCCGTATCCAGGCGCGAAGGTGGCACTGGGGCCTCGCCTGGGGTCAGCTCTAGGTAAGAAGCCAGCGGGTGGTTCTTTTTCCAGCGGGATCCAATTTCGGCGGCCATTTGCGTGACCTGGATTTGGTAGAGCTGGGCCAGGTCGTCGGCGTTGAGGTTGCCCCGTTCCACCTGGTTGCGGCTAGCCTCCGCCAGAACCTCCGCCACAAGGTTGCCCTGCTCGTCAAATCTCCACAGCTCCAGGCGGCTGCGGGAGCGCAGGCTTACCTCAGTGGGCGAAGTCGGGCGGGTGAGGACATCGACGCGGGCGATGACAATGGCCTCCAGGCCTAGGTAGTCGAAAAACCGGCTCACCGCTTCTGGCTTGCGGCGATCCCACTCAAACAGCTCGTAGATGGGCCAGCCCACCTGCCGCAGGATCGGCTGCAGGCGGCGGTTGTCCAGGGGCACCACCTTCTCGGTGTTGGGGATCAGACCCAGGCGCACCACCTCCATGGCCAGGCGCTGGCTCAAAAGCCGGGTATGGTCCAGCCCTCCCACCCCCAAAATGCCAAGGCGACGCCGCGGCTGGGGCCGGAGGGGCACCTGCAAAACCACCTCCACAGGGGTGGTCAGGCCTGCCTGCAGCAGGATCTCCTGCTCTGCCTTTTCGTAATCGGGGTGCCACACCGTCAGCAGCCGGCGCCCAGCCGGGGCTTGGTTGATCTCGAAGGCGCCCTGCTCGTCCGTTTGGATGGGCTGAGCGAGGTTCTCCAAGCCCTCTAAGTGCACCTGCGCCCCGGCCACCGGCTGCCCCAGGCTGTTGCTCACCTGCCCCACCAGACGCGCCTGGGATTTTACCTGGTTCCGCTGGGGAAACAAGGCCGTCAAAGGGAGAGGGGGGGTGGCCAGAGCCTGGGCCGAGACTTCCGCAGCCAGGGCTAGCCAACTGCCAAGTGCCAAGCTGCCCAGGCCACTCCTACGCCACCGCGAGAGGAGGAAAATAGGACCAGCCCTAGCGATGTCTGCCAATTGCGGGGGATTCTCCATAAACAAGCTCCTCATCGAAAGACGCGGCGCGGCAGCCCCCAGATTTAGCCGTGGGGTAGTTTACCCAGCAAAGGGGTTATTGGCCTGCCATTGCTGGATAAAGAGAGGCACCATGTTGCGCACCTGCAGCCGAAACAGGCCCGCCGCCGCATCTTCAAACAGCGGCTCCCCGCCCACGTCATCCCGCCCATAGGCCTCGTAGTAGCGAGCCCGATCCCCTGGCCGATCCTTCTGCAAGTCCACCACCACCACTACGCCACGGCTGCGCAGCTGGTTAGGGGTAAAGTTGGGGATCTCCACCGGGATTGCCGGCGCCAGCAAGCGCAGGGCCATATTCAGCAGCGGGCTGCCCTGTCGGTTGTAATCCCGCGAGATTTGCAGGTGGGTTAGGAGAATGTAGCGCAAGCCGAGGGCGTCGCCGATGGCCTTCAGCTTGGCCAAGTCGGCGGTGTAGCGCTCATCCCGATCCAACAAGGTTAGGCCCTGGACAAGTGGCAGGAGCGGCTCAAAGCGGGGATCTGGCCCTAGCGGTCCCTTTAGGAGGATCACGGGCCGCTGTGGCTGCAGCTCCTGAAGGGCAACGCTGAGGTGCCGGGCCAGCTCATCCGAGTAAACCGGCTCATCCGGCAACAGGCCAATGCCCTCCGGCTGGTGGGCCGGCTGCCCTGGCGGCAGGCGAATGTTTTGGGTGGACACAAAACCAGCCCGCACCTCCACCTGGGTGCTAGTGGGGGGAAACCCTGGCACCTCCACATCCACCAGGTACAGCCCCGCCGGCAGCTCTGGCAAGACATAGGTGCCGTCGGCGGCAATGGGAACTGTCTGTTGGGGTTGGGTGGCGGTGGCAGCAAGGCGGACAACCCCAGTCTGGACAGGCTGGCCGGCAATATCCAGCACCCGTCCCGTCACCACACCGCGCTGGCCTGCAGAGGGAAGCTCCTCCTGGCGGGCCTCCATCTTGCTCTTGCCCACTTGCGCTTCTAGACGGTGCAGAGCTGGGATCCCTGCCGCCACCACCCACAGATCCCCATCGCCCAGCATCGCCAAGCCTGTCGGCTGTCCCTCCAGCCGTAGGGAGGTAACCAGTCGCCCCGCCTCTAGATCCACAATTTGCAGGCGGTCGCTGCTGCGGGCACTCACGTAGGCCCAGCGCCCATCGGGGGAAAGGGCCAGCCGCGTCGGCCGCCAATCTAGGCCAACTCGCTGCAGGAGCTTGCCGCTGCGGCTTAGATCCAGCACGGTCAGCTCTTGGCTACCCGAGTTGAGCACCACCAGGCGTTGCCGCTGGGCATCCAACGCCATTGCCTCTGGAGTATGACCGCCGCGCCAGCGGGCCAGCAGCTCGCCATTGTCGGGGTTGACCACCAGCACACTGAGGGGATCCCCGCCACCCAAGCCCACAAATAGCACTCCCTGCCGGGCGTCATAGGCCAAAGCCAAAGGGGGGCCGGGCAGCGGCAAGTGGCGAGCCTGAGGCTGCTCCGCTTCCCCCCAATGGATCACCGCCAAACTTTGGGCGGCGGGCAGGGAGGCAAAAACCCGTCCCCTGGCAGGATCCACAGCCATATCCAAGACTCCTGCCGGCAGTTCATAAGTCCGGAGCAGCTCCCCAGTTGGCAGATCGAGGGCCACCACCCCAGGAGCCTCGAGGCCAGAGGCATAGACCACCTGCCGTGGCGCATCCACCCGCACCACGCTGGGGGCAAAGCCCACCGCCACTTGCCACAGGGGATCCCCGCTCGACCCCTCCAGCAGCATTACCGCCTGGGCTTCCAGCAGCCCCACCGCCAGCCAGCCCCGCTCCGGCACGCCGTCAATGCGATCCGCCGAGCTGGGGAGTGGTAATAACTTCTCCGCCCTCAGGGGGCTGGCAGCGTCTTGAGAGGCCACCGGCATCTCCTGGGCCCAAACCGTGGATCCCAGACCTAGCAGGCCGCTCACCACAATCAGCCACTGCCAGCGCATTTGATCCCCAGCCCTGCTCTGCTCCTCTGCCCAACCAGCATAGCCAACCCACTGAGAAAGCCCAAACGATTTTTGACAGCTTGTCCCGGTGACCTTAGAATGGATATTCGCTGGTTTTGGCAGGATAGCCATGAAGGTGCGGCCCTCCGTCCGACGAATCTGCGAAAAGTGCCGAGTCATTCGCCGCCGTGGCCGGGTGATGGTCATTTGTCCTGCCAACCCAAAGCACAAACAGCGGCAAGGGTAAAAGTAGGGGACGGAGGAGTGAGGCAGCGCTGGAAACAAGGGGCAGTTGGTGCAGCCTAAGCCATGCCTTTGGCAAGACGCTTCCCGACTGCAACAACTCAACTTTAGGAAGCCAGTTTATTTGTTGGAAAGGTACCCCTAACCATGGCACGAATTGCGGGCGTTGACATCCCCCGAGACAAGCGAATTGAGATTGCCCTCACTTACATCTACGGCATTGGGCTAACCCGCTCCCGCCAAATTCTGGCCAAAACGGGCATCAACCCCGATACCCGCACCCGCGACCTCACCGACGCGGAGATAGCCGCCCTAAGGGCTGTGGTGGAAAACGAGTACCAAGTGGAGGGGGATCTGCGCCGTCAGGAGGCGATGAACATCAAGCGCCTCATTGACATCGGCACCTACCGAGGTCGGCGCCACCGCCTGCGGTTGCCTGTGCGCGGCCAGCGCACCCGCACCAACGCCCGCACCCGCAAAGGAGTTAGGAAAACGGTAGCTGGCAAGAAGAAACCGCCAGCCAAGAAGTAAGTCCTGTTCCCCCCAATCTCCGTACACCTTACTTTAAGTCAACAAGGACGCAGAGGTCATGGCTCAGCAGCAACGGCGCGGACGCAAGGTCAAGAAAAATATCCCCAACGGCGTGGCCTACATCCAGTCCACCTTTAACAACACCATCGTCACCATTACCGATCCCAACGGCAACGTCGTGTGTTGGGCTTCGGCAGGTTCTACTGGATTCAAAGGTGCCAAGAAGGGTACTCCCTTTGCCGCCCAGGTGGCAGCAGAGAGCGCAGCGCGACAAGCCATGGAGAACGGCATGCGGCAGATTGAGGTCATGGTCAGCGGTCCCGGAGCCGGTCGAGAGACAGCCATTCGAGCTCTCCAGGCGGCAGGCCTAGAAATTACCCTCATTCGTGACATCACTCCCATTCCCCACAACGGCTGCCGGCCCCCTAAGCGGCGGCGCGTCTAGGATCCCGACTTTTAGGGAAGCCAAGAGCTTGTTTTTAGAATCCTAGCCCCCTAGCACCAGAGGGGGACTACCTTCTCCAACGCATAGCTAGCCAGACAGACAGGGCTACGCCATGATGCCAACCAGCCGAACCCTCCACCATTCAACCAGCAAAGCAGCAGCCAGTGCTGCTCCCTATCAGACTGAGTGCCTCGAATCCCATCAGGAAGCCAATGGGGCTTACTATGGCAAATTTGCCCTGGGGCCGCTGGAGCGCGGTCAGGGGATCACGGTAGGCAACGCCTTGCGCCGGGTGCTGCTTTCCAACCTCGAAGGCACGGCAGTGACGGCCGTGCGCATTGCCGGGGTAAGCCACGAGTTTTCCACCGTGCCTGGGGTGCGGGAAGACGTGATGGAGATCCTGCTCAACATGAAGGAGCTGGTTCTGCGCTCCAGCTCTCCTGAGCCGCAGGTGGGCCGCCTAGTAGCGCAGGGGCCGGGGGAAGTGACCGCTGAAAAGCTGCAGCTGCCCAGCGGCGTAGAGGTGATCAACCCCCGTCACCACATTGCCACGCTGGCGGAGGGAGCCATCCTGGAGATGGAGTTCATGATTGGCCGTGGACGGGGCTATCGCGCCGTCGATTACGCCGACAGCAAATCCATGGCCATTGACTTTCTCCAAATTGACTCCGTCTTCATGCCGGTGCGCAAGGTCAACTACACCGTCGAGCCAGCCCGGGTGGGGCAGTCTTTGGAAAAAGATCGCCTGGTTCTGGAGATCTGGACCAACGGCAGCCTTACTCCCCAGGAAGCGCTTAGCCAAGCAGCTCGCATTTTGGTAGGTCTGTTCTCGCCGCTGCAGGAGGTTAGCTTTGACACCCCAGCAGCCCCCCAGCCAGCAGAGGACACCCAGAAAAACCAAATCCCCATCGAGGAGCTGCAGCTCTCGGTGCGGGCCTACAACTGCCTCAAGCGGGCCCAGATCCACACTCTGGCGGATCTGCTGCTCCATACCGAGGAAGATTTGCTGGAGATCAAGAACTTTGGCCAAAAATCCGCCGAAGAGGTGGTGCAGGCTCTGAAAAACCGCTTTGGCCTGACGCTGCCCCGCGAAAGGAGCAGAACCTAGCCTGCCCAGGGTGGGGCTCGAAACCCCAAGCTGCCTGAAACTCGAGGACAAAAAGCAGAGGCTACCATGCGCCACCGCCGTCGTACTCCTCATCTCAACAAGCCTGCTGACCAACGCAAGGCTCTGCTGCGGGCCCTGACCACGGCTTTGCTACGGGAAGGGCGAATTGTTACCACCAAAGCCCGCGCCAAAGCCGTTCGGGCCACAGCCGAGAAGATGATTACCCTAGCCAAGGACGGCTCCCTGGCAGCGCGGCGGCAGGCACTGGCCTACATCTACGACAAGGATCTGGTGCGATCCTTGTTTGAGCAGGCGCCCGAGCGCTACCGAGATCGAGCGGGAGGCTACACCCGCATCTTGCGCACCGTGCGCCGGCGGGGCGATGGGGCAGAAATGGCCGTCATCGAGTTGGTGTAGGCTTCATGCAAAGCCGTCGCATTGCCCTAAAGATTCAGTACCTGGGCAGGGACTTTCGCGGCTGGCAACGGCAAGCGGGCCACCGCACCGTACAAGGGGTACTAGAGGAGGCCATTGCCTCGCGGGCCGGGCACCCCGTTACCCTCTACGGGGCAGGTCGCACCGACACCGGGGTACATGCGGCTGGCCAAGTAGCTCACTTCGACACCACCTGCGGCATTCCGCCCACGGAGTGGGCACGGGTGCTCAACGACTGCCTACCGGAAGATATAGTGGTACTGGCTTCAGCGCCTGTGTCAGAGGACTGGCATGCCCGCTTTTCCGCCAGGTGGCGCCGCTATCGCTACCTCATTCTCAATCGCGAGCGGCCAGATGTGTTCTGGCGGCCCTTTAGCTGGCAAGTGCGCTCGCCTTTGCAGGTGGAGCCAATGGCCGAGGCGCTACGCTCCCTTTTGGGGGAGCACAACCTGGAAGCCTTCCGCCGGCGGGGATCCGATCGACCGCACTCGTGGGTGCGGGTGGAGGAGGTGCTCTGCCAACGAGTAGGGGATCTCATCAGCATCGAAGTGCAGGCCAGCGGCTTCCTCTACCGGATGATGCGGCTGCTGGTGGGTTCTCTCGAGGTGGTGGGCCGGGGCGAGCTCAGCCCCCAGCAATTTGTCCACCTCTGGCAACACAACGACTGGAGCCAGATGCGCACCCGCTACAGCGCCCCTCCACAGGGCCTGTGCCTGTTGGATGTGGGCTATGCTAGGGATCCCTTTGGCCAACGCTTTCCGCAGTCTCTGCCCTTCTGGGGATCCCTTTCTTGGCCGGCAGGTGTTCTTTCTCTTGTCCCTTCTCTCTCCTAGCTGCCATGAACAAGACTCCCCTTCCTACCCCTTCCACCTTAGCCCCGCGCTGGTACGTAATTGATGCGGCTGGCCAGCGCCTTGGCCGCCTAGCGGTAGTGGTGGCCAACCTCTTGCGCGGCAAGCACAAGCCCAACTTCACCCCCCACCTGGATACGGGGGACTACGTGATCGTCATCAACGCTGAGAAAGTGGTGGTTACCGGCAAAAAGCGCACCCAAAAGCTCTACCGCCGCCACTCTGGCCGTCCCGGCGGGATGAAGGTGGAGACCTTTGCCCAACTGCAAGCCCGCCTGCCAGAGCGGGTGATCGAGAAAGCGGTGAAGGGGATGTTGCCCCACACCCGCCTAGGGCGGCGGCAATTTACCAAGCTGAAAGTGTACGCCGGCCCCCACCACCCCCACGAGGCCCAGCAGCCACAGGTCTATCCCATCCACACGATCCCAGGAGCCCAAGCATGACCCAGACAACCAGCAACCCGCGAGCTGTCTACTGGGGAACTGGGCGCCGCAAAACTGCCATTGCTCGCGTGCGCCTGGTTCCTGGCACGGGCAAGATCATCATCAACGACCGGCCTGGCGAGGAGTACTTGCAGTACCAGGCAGCGTTCCTGGCCAGCGTCAAAGCGCCGCTGGAGCTCCTTGGCCTAGAGGACTCCTACGACATCTTGGTGCGAGCCCATGGGGGCGGCCTCCACGGCCAGGCCGATGCCATCAAGCTGGGGGTAGCCCGCGCCCTCTGCCAGCTGGATCCCTCCAACCGCGGCCCCCTCAAGGCCGAGGGCTACCTCACCCGCGATCCCCGCGCTGTGGAGCGCAAGAAGTACGGCTTGCGCAAAGCCCGCAAGGCTACTCAGTACTCGAAGCGGTAAGGGCCGGCATTGCCGCGGTAGGTATTAGGTTGATAGACATTTTGATAGACATTTATTTACAGGCTTATACCCACCCAGGGAGGAGGCTCTCATGCCCAAGAAAGGCATTCACCCCCAGTGGTACCCCGAGGCCAAAGTCATCTGCAACGGCGAGGTGGTCATGACGGTGGGATCCACCAAGCCAGAGCTCAGGGTTGAAGTCTGGTCTGGCAACCACCCCTTCTTCACCGGCACCCAAAAGATCATCGACACCGAAGGGCGAGTGGAGAAGTTCATGCGCAAGTACGGCATGAGCAGTGGCAAGAAAGCCCAGTAGAGCTTTCCCTTGCCTTGCTCAGGACGGCTTGGGTTCCTTGCTGACTTAGACCTATGGCTTCTGCTCAACTCATCGAGCAGCTCAAAAATGTCGAAGCTACCTTCCAGGAGCTGACGGTGCGCCTGGCGGATCCCGAGGTGGCGACAGACCCTGCGGAGCTGCAGCGAATCGCCAAGGCCCGCTCCTCCCTGGAAGCAACGGTGCAGGCCTTCCATGACTGGCAAAAGCTAACTCGCGACCTCAAGCAGACGGAGGAGCTTTTGCGCGAGGCGGCCTCTGACCCGGAGCTGGAGGCAATGGTAAGGGCAGAGCTGGAGCAGCTGCGCGCCCGTCAGGAGCAACTGGAGGAAAAGCTTACCCTGCTGCTGCTGCCCCGGGATCCCAACGACGAAAAGAACATCATGTTGGAGATCCGCGCTGGCACTGGGGGAGAGGAAGCAGCCCTGTGGGCAGCTGATCTAGCCCGCATGTACACCCGCTATGCCGAGAAGATGGGCTGGTCAGTGCGCTTGGTCAGCCTCTCTGAGGGCGACATGGGCGGCTACAAAGAGGCCATCCTGGAAATCCGCGGCGATCAAGTCTATAGCAAGCTCAAGTTCGAGGCCGGTGTGCACCGGGTCCAGCGGGTACCCATCACGGAAGCCCAGGGGCGCATCCACACTTCGACGGCCACGGTAGCGGTAATGCCAGAAGCGGACGAGGTGGAGGTGGTCATCGATCCCAAAGATATCGAGATTAGGACAGCGCGTTCCGGCGGGGCAGGGGGACAAAACGTGAACAAGGTGGAAACGGCGGTGGATCTCTTCCACAAGCCCACTGGGATCCGGGTCTTCTGCACCGAGGAGCGCTCCCAGCTGCAAAACCGGCAGCGGGCCATGCAGATTTTGCGGGCCAAGCTCTACGAGATGAAGCTGCGCGAGCAGCAGGCCTCCATTAGTTCCGCCCGCCGCATGCAGGTAGGAACAGGAGCCCGTTCAGAAAAAATTCGCACCTACAACTACAAGGACAATCGGGTTACCGACCACCGCCTCAACCAAAATTTCCCGCTCGAGCCAATTTTGGAAGGGGAGCTGGACGAGTTAATCCAAGCTTGTATTGGCCTATACCAAAAGGAGCTGTTGGCGGAGCTCTCTTGAGGAGGGCTGGGTTCTTTCTGGCGGTAGAATAATGCCTGCGTCAGTGACCCAAGGAATCCTCATGCTGGCTGAGTACCGCCAACACGCTGCCGCCCGTGCGGCGCAAGGGATCCCGCCACTGCCCTTGAATGCCGCCCAGACCAGCCAGGTGTGCGAGCTGCTTAAGGATCCCCCGCCTGGAGAGGAGGCTTTTCTGTTGCACCTCCTCACGGAGCGCGTCCCGCCGGGGGTGGACGAGGCAGCCTATGTGAAGGCCGGCTTTTTGGCCGCTGTGGCCAAGGAGGAGGTGCGCTCCCCCCTCATTCCTCCCTTGCGGGCAGTGGAGCTCCTGGGCACGATGTTGGGGGGCTACAACGTCCAGGTACTGCTGGAGCTGCTGCAGGATAGGCGGCAGGAGATCGCGGCGGCGGCGGCCCGCGCCCTCAGCCACACGCTGCTGGTCTTCGATGCCTTTCACGACGTACTGGAGCTGAGCCAGGCCGGCAACGTCTATGCGCGGCAGGTGCTCGACTCTTGGGCCGCTGGGGAGTGGTTTACTGCCAAGCCGCCTCTAGCTGAGGCCATCACCGTCACGGTGTTCAAGGTTGCCGGCGAAATCAACACCGACGACCTCTCCCCTGCCGCCCACGCCACCACCCGCCCAGACATCCCCCTTCACGCCCAGAGCATGTTGGAGTCGCGGGCACCGGGGGCCATAGCTGCCATTGCTGAGCTCAAGCGCCGCGGCCATCCGGTGGCCTTTGTGGGGGATGTGGTGGGCACGGGATCCTCCCGCAAGTCCGCCCTCAATTCCCTCCTTTGGCACATTGGCCACGACATTCCCTATGTGCCCAACAAGCGGGCCGGGGGCGTTATCCTGGGGGGCACGATTGCACCGATTTTCTTCAACACCGCCGAGGATGCGGGCGCTCTGCCCATCCAGTGCGATGTCTCTCCATTGGAGACGGGCATGGTGGTCACGATCTATCCCTACGAGGGCGTAATCCGCTCCCAGACGGGCGAAATTCTCGCCAGCTTTTCCCTGCAGCCTGTAACCTTGCCGGACGAGGTGCGGGCCGGGGGCCGCATCCCCCTTTTGATTGGCCGGGCCCTCACCGACAAAACCCGCCAGGCCCTGGGGCTGGATCCTTCTCCTCTCTTTATCCGCCCCACCCCGCCCCCCGACACGGGCAAAGGCTATACCCTGGCCCAGAAAATCGTGGGCAAAGCCTGTGGCTTGCCAGGGGTGCGTCCTGGCACGAGTTGCGAGCCCCTGATGACCACCGTGGGATCCCAGGACACCACTGGCCCCATGACCCGCGACGAGCTCAAGGAGCTGGCCTGTCTGGGCTTTAGCGCTGACCTGGTGCTGCAGAGCTTTTGCCACACCGCCGCCTATCCCAAACCGGTGGACATCCAAATCCACAAGGAGCTGCCCGACTTCTTTGCCTCGCGGGGAGGGGTTGTCCTGCGGCCAGGCGATGGCATCATCCACTCCTGGCTCAACCGCATGCTCCTGCCCGATACCGTCGGCACGGGGGGCGACTCCCACACCCGCTTTCCTCTGGGCATCTCCTTCCCCGCTGGATCGGGTCTGGTGGCCTTTGCCGCGGCCATGGGGGTGATGCCCCTCAACATGCCGGAGTCGGTGCTGGTGCGCTTTAAGGGGGAATTGCAGCCTGGGATTACTCTGCGGGACCTTGTTCACGCCATTCCCTACGTGGCCATCCAGCGGGGGCTGCTTACCGTCGAGAAGCAGGGCAAGAAAAACGTCTTCGCTGGGCGAATTATGGAAATCGAGGGCCTGCCCAATCTGAAGGTGGAGCAAGCCTTCGAGTTTACCGACGCCTCGGCAGAACGCAACTGCGCCGCCTGCACCATTAAGCTAAGCGTTGAGAGCGTTGCCGAGTACCTGCGCTCCAACGTGGTGCTGCTGAAAAACATGATTGCCCGCGGCTATCAGGACGCCCGCACCCTGCTGCGGCGCATTGCCAAGATGGAGGCCTGGCTGGCCAATCCCACCCTGCTGGAAGCGGATCCCGACGCCGAATACGCCGCCGTCATCGAGATTGATCTCAGCACCATCACCGAGCCAATTGTCTGTGCCCCCAACGATCCCGATAAAGTAATGACCCTGAGCGAAGTCCACGCCCAGCACGCAGCCGGCAACCCCGATACGCCCATCCACATTGACGAGGTGTTCATTGGCTCCTGCATGACCAACATTGGTCACTACCGCGCCGCTGCCAAGATCTTGGAAGGCCAGGGGCGGGTTAAGGTGCGCCAACTGTGGATCTGTCCCCCCACGCGCATGGACGAGGCGCAACTGCGTGCTGAAGGGGTGTACAGCATCTTTGCCGCTGCTGGAGCGAGAACAGAGATGCCTGGCTGCAGCCTGTGCATGGGCAACCAGGCTCGCGTGGCCGATGGAGCCACCGTCATGTCCACCTCCACCCGCAACTTTGACAACCGCATGGGCAAAGGCGCACGGGTCTATCTGGGATCCGCCGAGCTGGCTGCTGTCTGCGCCCTCTTGGGGCGGATCCCAACGGTGGAGGAATACCGGCAGATCGTTGCCACCAAGATCCAGCCCTTTGCCGGCGAAGTGTACCGCTACCTCAACTTCCACGAGATCCCTGGCTTTGAGGACGAGGGACGGGTCATCCCCAGAGAGCAAATGCCCAAGCTGGAAGAGGCGGTGGGGATCCAGTCTTGAGCAGAGGGGCAAAGGCGTCGAGCCTGCTACCATGGCAGGATGGTGGCGCTTACCTGGGAGCAAGCCTAATGGCCCTTAGTCAAAGAATCCTCCGCCGCATCCACCGTGCCCTGGCCCCTATCGTGGCCTTGCCCTTGCTGGTGACGGTGGTAACGGGATCCCTCTATCAAATGGCCCGCCTCACCGGAAACTTCGACTACTCCTGGCTCATCCAAATCCACAAAGGACAGTGGGGCCCCCTCGATCTGCAGGGGGTTTACCCGTTCTTAAACGGACTGGGTCTGTTGGTTATGGTAGCTACTGGCCTGAGCCTGTGGTTGCAAACAAGCTCCCACCGCCCCTATCGGCGTTCAGAGCCCTAAGGGCTTTTGCTTGCTTTTCGTAGGGGAAATACCCCAACAGATTTCTAGAAAACTCTACACCTTGATTGGGCCAGACGGCTTAGGCTGATGTACGGAGGCTATGCTAAAGCCTCCGAGGCAAAGCTTAAAGAAAATCAACCAAAATCTCCTCAGGAGGTGGGTGGATATGGCCCTTGTTCGCTGGGATCCCTTTCGGGAAATTGACGAAATTCAACGGGAAATGAACCGGATGTTCGACCGGCTGATGGCTCGTCCTACGGAGACCGAGGCGTTTGCCTTCGTGCCGGCGGTGGAAATGCACGACGATCCGGAGACCATTACCCTGAGGCTGGAGCTGCCCGGCCTGAACCCCCAAGATCTGGATATCCAAGCGACAGCGGAGGCAGTCTCCATCAGCGGCGAGCGGCGCTTTGAGAAACGCTCCGAGGACAGAGGCGTAACCCGCAGCGAGTTCCGCTACGGGCGCTTCCAACGGGTGATCCCGCTGCCCAGCCGGATTAAGCACGACCAGGTGAAGGCGGAATACAAAAACGGGATCCTCACTCTCACATTGCCGAAGGCGGACTCTGAAAAAGCCCAAGTGGTCAAGGTGAGTGTTGTCTCCTAAGGCGGGGAGCTAAGGCTGCCCTAAGGTTATCCGCTAAAGGCAGGTGGTATGCCTGCCCTTTTTTGCGTTGAACAAAGATTCCCCAGCGACTGCCTAGCAGAAGCAAGCTATAGCCGTAGGGGAGTATGTCAACGCAGCGGAGAATTCAGGAGGATGACCAGGCGTTCTTCCAAAAACTTCAGGTTGGCCAACACTTGACTAAACGCTTCTTCCTGGGTCCAGTCCATGATCTCCATGGTTTTGTGAACCAGCGATTGCACCGGCACCGGCAAAGGGCCGAAGACATCCACCAGCCAGCGCACCGAGAAAGGATCGATGGTAATGTTCCCCTCAGCTCCCGGCCAGCCGTTGATGTTGACAGGGCCGTTGTCGCGAATGGCGTTGAGAAAAGCCTGCTTGGCATCCAACCTCACCAAAAGGGGGTGGGCTTGTACGGTGCCGTTCCACCATTCGTCGTTTGTAAACGGCTCGGGCTTGGGAATGCCGGGGTGCCCGCACCAAAAATCAATCAAGCGGGTCATGTTGGGGAAAATCAGCTCGATGAAGTGAAGTTTTTGCTCCTCGCTTAGCTTATTGAGTTGCCGCATCGAGTAGGGCACTGGCTTAGTCAAGACCCTCTCCAGCTTCCACTGCTGCCAATTCACCATGCTGATAAACTCAAGACCGGCCTGCCTCAACATCTCAAACACTTGGGGCACCGTAAAGCCCTTGTCGCTGCGCAGCAGGAAATTGGCCAGGATACCCGCTGTGGTTTTGATGGCATCTCCTTGCCAGTGGCTTTTGACAAAGCTGGCGTCTGTGAGCGCTTCCATCACCTCCCGCAGCAGGGGCACCGCTTTAGCTGCCGGCTCATCCATCACCCCCAGCAGCTCCATGGCCTCCTGCATGTTGAAGATAAACTGACGCTGGTAAAGGCTGTGAACATTGGTGCGGATGATCCCATCGGGCTTGAGCACCTGCCGCATGCCTTTCAAACCGGCAACTGGGTCGTCCAGGAGGTAGAGAACGTCGTTGCAGGCAATAAAATCAAACTCCTCCCCCAGCGCGCTCATGTCGGTAATGTCCATAACGTAAAAGCGGGCGTTCTCGATCTTGTGGAACTTGAAACGCTGCTCCGCTATCTTGATGGACTCTGGGGAAATATCTACTCCCACATAGCGGGCGCCGGGGTTGGCTGTTGCCACAACTAAGGTTTCCCAACCGGAGCCGCAGCCGGCATTGAGGATCACCTTGCCTTCCGGGGATACCACCTTGCGATCCCTTAGGTACCTGGCCGTCGTGATGCTGTTGGCAAACAAAGCAAAGTTGTCGGTAACCGTCTGCTCAATTGGCACATTTGGGTAGGGAAACTCGTCAAACTGCGCCTGGACGGGGTTAGACACAGCGGTCTTTGCCATGGTGATCTCCCTGCTTTTAGGTATCCCAACACTCTTAGCACGTACCCTATCGTACTGCACAGCAAGCAAAAGACTGAGGCAAATCCAGAAAAGCCTGAGGATGGTATAGTGGTGGGGTGTTTTGTAACTACCTAACCTAGAATTCAGGAGAGTCGGGAAGAGGGATCCTTCGATGAGCCCCCGCAAGCGGCTGTTGCGGTTGATGTCCACTTTTTCCCTTGGAGTCCTGGCTGCTTGTGGGCCAGCCAGCGGGCCCAGCCTCCTCAGTCGCCCAGAGACTTCATCGCCCGCCCCAGAAGGAGGCGTTGCTGCTTACTACGACGGCAACCCGCAATCGGTAACCATCCGCGATGCCGCCATTGCCTTTGCCATTGCCAGCAGGATCACCCAGCCCAGCCAGATTGTTAGCTTTGTCAACAACGTCTTGAGGCTACAGCCCCCCCTCACTTTGGCCGAGGTGACTGGCGCCAACCCCAACCCTGTCGCCATCTCCGACTTTGATGGAGACGGCACACCAGGCACCATGCGGGATGCCGCCATTTTGTTTGCCATTGCCACTTTGCAGACCCGCGATGCCAACCGCATCAACACTTTCGTCAACACCGTTTTGCGGCTGCAACCTCCCCTCAACCTGACGCCTGAACAGGCAGCCAGATTGCCAGGGCCGGGATTTGTTCCGCCCACAGGGCTTCCAACCGCCTCGCCTTCGCCGTCACCACCCCCCCCACCGGAAGATCCATCGACACCAACCCCCTTGCCAGTTCCACCAACGCCAACGCCCTCACCTCCTCCACCAACGCCAACCTCCTCGCCATCTCCGTCTCCTGGTGGGTTTAACATCGAGATTGAGTTTATCGACAACAGCCTCAGCCCCTCCCAGCGAGAGGTTGTGCTTCGGGCAGCCCGGCGGTGGGAACAGATCATCACCGGCGACTTGCCCGACGTCGCCCTAACTCTGCAGGCTGGCTCCTGCAGAGCTGGCTTCCCCCCGACTCCTCTGGTCAACCGGCCGGTGGATGACCTCTTGGTTCAGGTAACTGGCGCTCGGCTTCTCTCCGGCCCTACTAGTGATGGTCCGGGTAGCCTTCTGGCTCAGGGAGGCCCCTGCGGCCCTTGGAGGTCTGGGATTGGGGACGGCCTCTATCCCTATGGCATCATCGGGTTCGACCCAGCAGACCTGAATCAGCTGGAGGCCCAGGGCTCCCTCTTTGACGTTGCCCTGCACGAGCTGGGCCATGCTCTGGGGTTTGGCCTCGGCGAGAAGTGGCGTTCTCTTCTCCTCAACAGCGGCACCTCCAACCCGCGCTTTGCTGGCCGGCAGGCCACTGCTGAGTACAACAGCCTGGGCGGATCTGGGAATGTGCCGGTGGAGGTTGAGACACCTCCCGAAGGTCACTGGCGGGAAACCCTAGGGTTGGAGCTGATGACGCCCTCTCTGCCACCGCCACCTGCACGCCCTGCTCTTAGTCGCATTACGGCTGCAGCCATGCAGGACCTGGGGTACCCAGGCGTTAACCTGGCTGCTGCGGATCCCTCCTATACCCTGCCTCCAGAAGGGCGCCGCCTGCCCCCAGGGGAGGGGCTTTTCCTCGGGAACGATGCGGTTTTTGGCCCAATTGGGGGAGAGCTCCGCTTGCTTCCCTGAGGACCTGCTAACCCCAGGGAGATGCCCAGCCTAGCCTAGGGCGGCAACAAAAAAAGGCCCCGCTGGGAGTCTACTAGGAGAAGGGAAGCGAGACGCAGCTCTTGTCCTAGGACAAGACCTGAGCTGCCGATGGTCCTGCGGCTGTTGCCCGGCATGGCCACTTTGGCATAGAAAAGGCCCCTCAGTGGGGGCCAAAAAGGAAAGAGGTGGGAAAGGTTAGGGACAAGAAAGGCCAGCACGGTTCTCTGCATATTGATTGTCTGGAGATGATGTAGAGAAGCCGGTGAAGGTGTTGCCAGTGCGAACCACAGTTCCCGCCTGTTTATAGATAGCAATACTGTTACTACCTGAAAGAGGAGCGTTTGTGTTTGTGAAGGTGTTGCCTTGCACAGTCACAGTGCCAGTAGCGTTAACACAAACTCCAATTGCTATTGCTGGGGAGCTTCCTTCTCTTACCTGAATTGACGATCCTTCCACTCTTCCAGAAGCAATGGGGCCTGCGAGGAGAACAGAGAAAACATTGCCTCCTGAGGCTTGAATCGCGCTCAAGCTTACAGGGCTTCCAACCACCTCCACAGAGCCGACAGTTGTGTTCCCATAGATACCTACAACGCCCTTAGCGTTCCCTGACCCTGCAGCCACAACGGAACTACCATTAGTGACCTTCAAGGTACCACTGCCCTGGTGAAGAATGCCAGTAACAAAGTTTTGGTTGCTTGGAATGCTAATGTCTACGTTCTCAAGAGTAACAGTGCCTAAAACTGATGATGTTACATGAACACATTTGTCGCCTCCACCAACTGCCGTGGCCCCGCTAGTGGTAATACCTGTGCTACCTGCGCAGTCAATAACCATGTCTTTCAAAGGCGTGCCCCCCGCCCTGAGCTCAATGGCAGCTGCAGCAGTTCCAGTACCGCCGGGATCCTTGCTGATAATTCTAAACCCTTGCAGCTTGTTGCCCCCCTTGAGAATTAAATACCTACCGTTCAAATCGAGCTCAAAGTTAACGCCAGCGTCAGGAACTATCGTGATGGATCCAGTTGCTAAATCGGCACTTTCGATATTGTTAGAGCCAGCAGGGTTGACCGTCTCGACACCGCTACGAATGATCCTTACAATAACATTTGTCCCGCCCCCAAGACCTGCTGCGGCTTGAACGATAGGAGACTCTATAGCTTTTTCTACGGTTCTAAATGGCTGAGCAGGTGAAGTGCCCGGGAAGGTATCAAGACCAAAAACCGGATCGACATAGAACTGAGCAGCGGGGGTTGGCGTTGGAGTCGGCGTCGGGGTAGGGGTGGGAGTGGGGGTCGGGGTGGGGGGGGGGGTGATTGAGGTCGGCGTTGGCCGCCTGGCCCCGCCGCCCCACCCGGCCCCGGAGCTGGTAGAGGGTGGCGAGGCCCAGGAGGTCCGCCCGCTCAATGAGGATGGTGCCCGCCTCGGGGACGTCCAGGCCCGCCTCAATGATGGTGGTGGCCAGGAGGACATCGTAGGCCCCTTCGGCGAAGAGCGTCATGGTCTCCTCAATAAGGCCCTCGGGCATCTGGCCGTGGACCACGCCGATCCGGGCCTCGGGCACCAGGTCCTCCAGGTAGCGCCGCCTGGCCTCTATGGAGGCCACCCGGTGGTGGACGTAAAAGGCCTTGCCGCCCCGCTCCAGCTCATTTAGGATGGCCTCCCGCACCAGGAGGGGGTCAAAGGGGGCGAGGAAGGTCTTGATGGGCTTCCTCCCCGGGGGCGGGGTCTTGATGCTGGAGAGGTCCTTGAGGCCCACCAGGGCCGAGTAGAGGGTCCGGGGGATGGGCGTGGCCGAGAGGTAGAGGGTGTCCACGTTCTCCTTGAGCTC
>NZ_JANSHH010000001.1:0-2520 GCF_047461515.1 Synechococcus sp. W70.1 | reverse complement strand
GCCAAGGAGGAGGGCGTGGTGGCGGGCCTGCCCGTGGCCGGTCGGGTCTTCGCCCTGGCGGAGCCCAGGCTGGCCTTCACCCCTCTGGTGGCCGAGGGGGCTTTGGTGGGAAGGGGGCAGGAGGTAGCCCGGGTGGCGGGCCCCCTGAGGGGCATCCTGGCTGGGGAGCGGCTGGCCCTGAACCTCCTGCAGCGGCTTTCCGGTATCGCCACCCTCACCCGGGCCTACGTGGAGGCCCTAAAGGGCACCAAGGCCCAGGTTCTGGACCCCCGCCAGACCCCGCCCGGCCTCCGGGCCGTGGAGAAGTACGCGGGGCGGGGAGGCGGCGGGAAGAACCACCGCTTCGGCCTCTTTGACGGCGTTCTCATCAAGGAGAACCACATCCGGGCAGCGGGCGGGGTCAGGGAAGCGGTGCGGCGGGCTAGGGCAGGGGGCCCCCATTACCTCAAGGTGGAGGTGGAGGTGACGAGCCTCGCCGAGCTGGAGGAGGCCCTGGAGGCGGGGGCGGACCTCATCCTCCTGGACAACTTCCCCCTGGAGGCCATCCGGGAGGCGGTGCGCCGGGTGGCGGGGCGGGTGCCCCTCGAGGCCAGCGGCAACATGACCCTGGAAAGGGCGAGGGGGGCGGCGGAGGCCGGGGTGGACTACGTGAGCGTGGGCGCCCTGACCCACTCCGCCAAGGCCTTGGACCTCTCTCTCCTGGTGACCAGGCCATGATGGCATGACCGGCTATCATGGTGGCATGGTGCGGACCCAGGTCCAGCTCTCCGCGGACCAGGTGGCCCGGCTGAAGGCCAGGGCCCTGGAGGAGGGGGTCTCCCTGGGGGAACCGGTGCGCCGGGCGGTGGAGCGCTACCTGGCCGAGGAGGAAGGGGGCGGCTACGAGGAGCGGGCGAGGCGCGCCCTGGAGGCGGTGGGCCGCTTCGCCTCGGGGGCAGGGGACGTGAGCGAGGCCCACGACCGCTATCTGGAAAAGGCCTTCCGTGGTCTTCGTTGACACCTCGGCCCTCTACGCCCTCCTGTACCGGGAAGACGCCCACCACCGGGAAGCGGCCCAGGTCTTTGCGGGGCTTCTTCGGCGAAGGGTTCCCCTCCACACCCACGCCTACGGGGTGGTGGAGAGCCTGGCCTTGGCGCAGAGGCGCCTGGGGATGGAGGCGGCCAGGGCCTTGGTCCACGACCTTTTGGGGGTGGTGCGGGTGGCCCCCGTGGACGAGGCCCTGCACCGGGCGGCCCTCACCGCCACCCTGGCCTCGGGGCGGAGGGGTGTGAGCTTGGTGGGCTGGGCCAGCTTTCTTTTCATGCGGCATAGGAAGATGGAGAAGGCCTTCGCCTACGACGTTCACTTCTTTGGGCAAGGCTTCAAGCCCGTCCAAGCCGAAGACCATGGATAAGGAAACCCTGACCCAAGCGGTACTGGAACTGAAGCGGCAGCGCCGGGCGGTCATCCTGGCCCACTCCTACCAGCTTCCCGAGGTCCAGGAGGTGGCGGACTTCGTGGGAGACTCCTTGGGCTTGGCCCGGGAGGCCCAGAGGACCGAAGCCGAGGTCATCGTCTTCTGCGGGGTCCACTTCATGGCGGAGACGGCCGCCATCCTGAACCCCGAGAAGACGGTCCTCCTCCCGGACCTGGAGGCGGGCTGTTCCCTGGCCGACAGCATCCGGCCCGAGGACGTCCTGGCCTGGAAGGCGGCCCACCCCGACGGCCTCGTGGTGGCCTACGTCAACACCAGGGCCGAGGTGAAGGCCCTGGCCGACGTCTGCGTCACCAGCGCCAACGCCGTGGAGGTGGTCGCGGGGCTTCCCGAGGACCGGCCCATCTACTTCGTCCCCGACATGTTCCTGGGGGCCCACGTGGCCCGGGTCACCGGGAGGAAACTGGACCTCTTTCCCGGGGAGTGCCACGTGCACGCGGGGATCCGGGAGGAGCACCTAAAGGCCCTCCTGGAGGCCCACCCCGGGGCGGAGTTCCTCATCCACCCCGAGTGCGGCTGCGGCTCCGGCTGCCTCTACCTTAAGCCCGACGCCAAAATGCTCTCCACCGAGGGGATGGTCCGTTACGCCAAGGCCGCCGAGGGGCGGGAGTTCGTGGTGGCCACGGAGGTGGGCATCCTCCACCGCCTCAGGAAGGAGGCCCCGGGGAAGGCCTTTTTCCCGGTGAAGCCGGACGCCGTCTGCGAGTACATGAAGCGGATCACCCTGGAGAAGGTCTACCTCTCCTTGCGGGACCTGAAGCACGTGGTCCGGGTGCCTAAGGCGGTGGCCGAGAAGGCCAGGCGGGCCCTTTCCGCCATGGTGGCCGTGGGCTGATGGAGCGCCTGGAGACCGACCTCCTGGTTCTGGGAGCGGGCGTGGCCGGGGTCTACGGGGCCCTGGCGGCGGAGGCGGAAGGGGCCAGGGTCCTCCTCCTCAGCAAGGACCCCCTGCCCTCGGGGTCCACCCCTTGGGCCCAGGGCGGGGTGGCCTTTCCCCTGGATGAGGCAGACCACGAGGCCCCCCACCAGGACACCCATCGGGCCG